>JBBIPN010000058.1:0-7128 GCA_037442825.1 Sulfurihydrogenibium sp.
AATTGCAGGAGCACACAATACGAAAGTAACTGCAAGAGCAGGTAAAGACCTTATGTCTTCTTTAGCAACAGGTATTCTAGCAATAGGACCAAGATTTGGCGGAGCTATAGATGGAGCTGCTAAATACTTCAAAATGGCTTATGAAAAAAATATGTCACCAACAGAGTTTGTAGAGTATATGAAGAACGTCGAGAAAATACCTATACCTGGAATTGGACATAGAATAAAATCTACAAAAAACCCAGATAAAAGGGTGGAGCTTTTAAAAGATTATGCAATAAGAAACTTCCCTAAAATAGAACTTTTAGATTATGCTTTAGAAGTAGAGAAGGTTACAACTTCTAAAAAAGAAAACTTAATACTAAACGTAGATGGAACTATTGGTGTTCTTCTTGTTGACTTATTTAAAGCTATTGGTTATTCAAATGAAGAAATTGATAAATTAATTGATGCAGGAGCATTCAATGCATTCTTCGTATTGGGAAGGTCTATAGGATTTATTGGACATTACTTAGATGAAAAACGCCTTGATATGCCACTTTACAGACATTCAACTGATGATATCCTTTATGATGTAAAAAGACCTGAAGGAATATAATCAAAACTAAGGAGGGTCTGGAGACCCTCTTTTTTTCTTTTAAAATCTTTAGAAAATGCGCCCAGAGGGACTCGAACCCCCAACCTTGTGATCCGTAGTCACATGCTCTATCCAATTGAGCTATGGGCGCATAATAAAATAATTTATAACTATAATTCCAGTTTTGCTAACTTTTCTTCATTTTCTTTTGCAATAAGTATATCTATAATCTCGTCTAAATCTCCATCCATAATATCATTGATTCTATAGGATGTATAATTTACCCTATGATCAGTTACTCTATTCTGAGGAAAGTTATATGTTCTTATTTTTTCACTTCTTTCACCAGTACCAACTTGACCTCTTCTCTCTTTATCAATCTTTTCTTTTTCAAGTCTTTCATAGTAATCCTTTAATCTTGCTCTAAGGATTTGCATAGCTTTTAATTTATTTTGAAGTTGAGAACGTTCATCTTGGCATGTAACTAATATACCGGTTGGTAAATGTGTTATTCTAACAGCAGAATCTGTTGTATTAACGTGCTGCCCACCAGCACCACCTGCTCTCATTGTTTCTATTTTTAAATCTTCAGGTTTTATCTCAATATCTATTTCTTCAGCTTCAGGCAAAACAGCTACAGTTGCTGTTGAAGTATGTATTCTTCCAGAACTCTCAGTTTCTGGAACTCTTTGAACTCTATGAACACCACTTTCAAACTTTAATCTTGAATAAGCACCTTTTCCTTTTATTAATGCTATTACTTCTTTAATTCCACCTTTTTCCGTTGGATGTAGACTAAGTATCTCTGTTTTCCAACCATATCTTTCTGCATATCTTTGATACATTCTAAAAAGTTCTGCAGCAAATAAAGACGCTTCGTCTCCTCCAGTACCTTGTCTAATCTCTATAATAACGTTCTTTTCATCATTTGGATCTTTTGGAAGCAATAAAATCTCTAACTGTTTTTCTAAATCTGTTAATTTAGATTTTAGAGATTCAAGTTCTTCTTCGGCAAGTTGTCTTAGATCATCTTCAGTTGCCATATTGATAAGTTGTTTTACTTCCTCTATTTGAAGCTGAGTTTTTTTATATTCATTATAAAGGTTGTATATATCTGACAATTCTTTATGTTCTTTTGCAAGGGATTGCAACTTAGACTGATCCTTTATAATTTCAGGATCAGCCAACAACTGCTCTACCTTTTTTAATTTTTCTTCAATGCTTTCTAACTGTACTAATAGTTTTCTATTCATCTATTATTTTTCTAAAACTTGCCCTTGTAATTCTAAAAATTTAGGTTTTATTCTTAATTTTCCAGTATAGAAAGGATGACAGTTGTTACATACTTCAAGATGTACAACACCACCTTTCACTGTATAAATTTCGAACTCATTACCACATCCACATACAAACTTAGTTAATTTTAATTCTGGATGTATACCTTGTTTCAATTTAAAAACCTCCTATAAAAATTTAGAATTAAATATTATATCAGATTTTAAGCATTCATTGATTTTAAAAATTCTTCATTTATCTTAAACTTAGCAAGCTTACTCAATAAAAATTCCATAGCTTCAACTTCATCCATAGTAGATAAAAATTTTCTTAAAATCCACATTCTTTGAAGTTGCCAATCTTCTACCAACAACTCTTCTTTTCTTGTTCCTGATTTACTAATATTAATAGCTGGGAATACACGTTTTTCCATTAATCTCCTATCTAAGTAAAGTTCCATATTACCTGTTCCTTTAAACTCTTCAAATATAACATCATCCATTCTTGAACCAGTCTCAACTAAAGCAGTTGCAAGTATTGTTAAACTTCCACCATTTTCTATATTTCTTGCAGCTCCAAAAAACTTTTTAGGTCTTTGTAATGCTGTTGCTTCTATACCTCCAGATAAAACTCTACCAGATGGTGGTGTTACAGCGTTTGATGCCCTTGCAAGTCTTGTCATTGAATCAAGAAGTATCACTACATCTCTCCCTTCTTCAACTATCCTTTTAGCTTTTTCTATAACAAGCTCAGAGATCTGAATATGTCTTTCTGGTGGTTCATCAAATGTAGATGCAACAACCTCTGCTCCAGAACCAACAATCCTTCTCATCTCTGTAACTTCTTCTGGTCTTTCGTCTATGAGTAGTATTATTAGATGCACTTCTGGATGATTTCTTATAATAGCTTTAGCTATTCTTTGAATCAGCACTGTTTTACCTGCTTTAGGTGGTGCAACAATCAAACCTCTCTGTCCTTTACCAATAGGTGCAACTAAACTAACTACCCTTGTTGACAAATCAGATGGATCATATTCTAAGTTTAATCGTTCTGTTGGATGAAAAGGTATTAATTTATCAAACTGTGGTCTTTTCTTTAAATCTTCTACAGGTAAATTTCCAACTTTATCTATTCTAACTAAAGCTCTGTACTTTTCACCTTCTTTTGGATTTCTCGCTACACCTATTATCGTATCTCCTGTTTTCAATCCTGTTCTTTTTATTTGAGATGGAGATACATAAATATCTTGTGGACTTGGAGCATAGTTATTCTCTATAAATCTTATAAAACCAAAACCTTCTGGTAAAACTTCCAATACACCATTTATCTTAATGAATCCTTCCTTTTCCTCTTTTTTCTCAATAATTTTTTGAATTAATTCATCTTTTTTTAATCCAGACACTTTTTCTACACCTATATCTTCAGCTATCTTCTTTAACTGAGATAATGTTTTCTCTTTTAGGCTTTCTGAAGTGATCGTTGATAGTTCCACTAAAGACCTCCTTATTTTTATTTGCCTATACAGAATTTACTAAAAATATTAGATAGAATATCTTCCGTTGATATAGCACCTATAATTTCATCTAACGGTTTTAATATTTCTTGTATATTAAGCATTAAAATTTCTTTATTTTCTATCAGAAATGAAATCTCTTTTTCTACTTCTTCTATTTTTTCTTTTGCTTGTTTTAGTAATGTGTACTGTCTTAAATTTATGAATAGTTCATCTTCTTTTTCTATGATTCCTAAAGATTGTACTATTTTGCTTTCTAAATCTTCTATCCCTTGAAGCTTAGTAGCTGATATATATACTATATTATCATAATTTTTAAAATTATCAAGTGGTTTAGTCATTAAATCAGTCTTATTTACTACAATTATATGTAGTTTATCTTTAATTTGATTGTATATTTTTTCATCTTCTTGTGTAAATCCTTTAGCACCATCAATAACAAACAGAATAATGTCAGCTTCCTTTAACTTTTCTTTAGCTCTTTCTATTCCTATTTTTTCAACTTTATCTATAGCATCCCTTAAACCAGCTGTATCTAAAAGAATAATTGGTATATCTTTTATTTTTAAATTTTCTTCTATAAAATCTCTTGTTGTACCTTCAATGTCAGATACAATAGCTCTTTCATAACCTATAATAGCATTAAATAAAGAAGATTTTCCTACATTTGGTCTTCCAACAATGGCAAATTTTATACCTTCTTTTATAAGATTACCTTTACTGTAATTAGATAAAAGTTTTTCAATACTTTCTTTAACTTCCTTCAACTTTTTGATAATTAAATCACTGTCTATTTCTTCTACATCTTCTGGAAAGTTTAGCTCTGCTTCTATCAAAGATATAAGCTCTAAGAGTATTTCTCTTAAACTATTTATCTGTTTAGAAAGTTTTCCTTCAAGTATTGATGCAGCTATTTTTGCAGCTTTTTCTGTTTTTGCATTTACAAGGTCTGCTATAGCTTCCGCCTGGGTAAGGTCTATTTTCCCATTAAAAAAAGCTCTTTGGGTAAATTCACCAGGATTTGCAAACCTTGCACCTAACTTAACAGCTGTTTCTAAAATTGTTTTTACAACTGCTACACTTCCATGTGGATATATTTCTAAAATATCTTCACCTGTAAAACTATGTGGCTTTTTAAAGTAAACAGCAAGACCTTCGTCTATAACTTCACCATTTAAATTATAAATCTTACCAAAATAAACTTTCCTTGCTTTTATATCTTCAGGTAAATCAAAGATTTTTTTCCCTATTTCAAGAGCTTTATCTCCACTAATCCTAACTATTGATATAGCTGATGGGATTAGTGGAGTTGCATTTGCTACAATTGTGTCATTAATCATTTTTTCATAGATTCATTGACAATAAAACTTTGGATTAATCCTAATATATTATTCGTTAACCAATATAAAACAAGTCCTGATGGAAAATTCATAAACATAAATGTAAATACACCAGCCATTATATACATTATCATTCTTTGGTTTTTATCACTTGAAGGTGTTATCCACTGTTGAGCTATCATTGATAATCCCATAAGTATAGGAAGAACATAGTAAGGGTCTTTATCAGATAAATCTTTTATCCATAGCATAAAATGTGCGTTTTTCAACTCTACTGTAACCATAAGAACATTGTAAAGTGCTATAAATATAGGTATTTGAGCAACAATAGGTAAACAGCCACTCATAGGATTTGCACCAGATTGAGCGTATAGTTTCATTATCTCTTCTTGTAATTTTTGAGGATCTTTTGCGTATTTTTTCTTTAACTTTTCTATCTCTGGTGCAAGTTCAGACATCTTTTTCATTGCTTTTAAAGATTTATGGTTTAATGGGAATAAAACTATTCTAAGTAATACTGTAAGAATGATAATTGCTAAACCCCAGTTTGGTACATAGTTATATATAAAATGTAGCAATAAAAATAAAGGTTTTCCAAGTATTCCAAAGAAACCAAAATCAATAGAACTTCTTAAGTCTAAATCTACATTCCAAAGCTTTTTATATTTTTCAGTTATATCTCCAAGTGCTGAATAGAGCTTTGGACCTATGTAAGAAAAACCTTCAATATTTCCAGATATCTCATTTAATACAACTGTAGTTTCTTTCCCTACTGGAATTATATAAGATGCAGTAAAACCACCTTTTATTGAGAAAAACTGTATAAAGTATTTGTTTTCTTCTCCAGCCCATAGTATTTTATCTCTTATTGTCTGAATAGTAGATATATCTTTATCCATTCTTATTAGCTCTTTTTCTATCTTAATGATAGGCCCACTATGTCCAAAAGTTCCTTCCTCTGCCAATGAAATACCAGATAGAACAGCTAATCCGACATTTTCTAAACCTTTTGTTTTAAAAGAAAATTTTATTGTACCATCTTCTTCAATAGTGTATATTTTTTCTATTTCTACTTTATCAGTTTTCAATCGAAAAGTTATTGTGTTGACATCTTCACTAACTTGATATGATGAAAAATTAATTAGAGACGTTAAAGATTTATCAGTAGTTATGATTTCCCCTGGAAAAATCTTATTTGATTTAGAAAAATTTGAGATTAAATCGATATTATACTTATTTAAATAAACAGATACTAATCTACCACCTATTTTACTAAACTCTATATATCCTTCTTTTGTTTGAATTTTTATAGCATCTTTCAAACTATCTGTATTTATTCTTTCTCCATTTAAAACTAAATCATAATTTCCTGTTTGGACTAAAGGTTTTGTTTCTTGTGTCTGGACAGTAGTTTTTGCTTCTTGTTTAACATTATCACTTTTAAAAAAGTAACTATTTACTATAGAAAATGAAATTAGTAAAACAGAAACTATAACAAAGAATAAAAGTACTTTCTTTTGCATGTCTTGTTGTTCCATCGTTCACCTCATTTAAGGATAATCTATTCCACCTTTTGAAAAAGGATTACATCTTAAAATACGCCAAAAAGCTTTAATTAAACCTTTTAATAAACCATATTTTTCTATAGAAAGAATAGTATAATGAGAACATGTTGGATAAAATCTACAACTTGGTTTCTTTAAAGGAGAAACATTTTTTTGATAAAACTTTACACTTACTATCACAAACTTTTTTAACATTTCTTTCTCAGCATCATTAATACATTTTTCACTTCATCTGAAATATCATACAACTTTTTCCCTAATATTTCTTTCTTTGCTACAAAAATAATATCACAATTTAAATCTTTAATTATATTAAAGTGAAGCCTTACGGCTTCCTTAAGTAATCTTTTTGCTCTATTCTTTTGAACTGATTTTTTAATGTGCTTTTTTGAAACTACAAAAGCAAATCTTGGATACGAGATGCTATTTAACAAAAAGTAAACTATAAAGTTATTTGATTGCAAAATCTTTTTGTTTTCAAATACTCTTTGTATATCTTTTTTTTTAATGCTATCATTAAGCAGCTAAACGTTTTCTTCTTTTTGCTCTTCTTCTTGCAATAATCTTTCTTCCAGATTTAGTTCTCATCCTTGCTAAAAATCCAGATGCTCTTTTCCTTTTTTTATTTGATAAATGAGATTTTGCTTTCATATTTGCCATTTTTTTACACCTCCTAAAAATAAAATAAGGCAGCAGTAAAGCTGCCGATAAGTTAAAAACTATTATTTATTAGAAACCAGCTTTAGAATCAAATATACCTGTAAAGATGAATATAATAGCTATTAGTAATGCATAAAGAACGAATGTTTCAATTAATGCCATACCAATAAACATAGTAGTTAATAATTTTGGTCCCAT
>JBBIPN010000059.1:0-7057 GCA_037442825.1 Sulfurihydrogenibium sp.
CATACATTGATTATGCTATGTCTGTTATTGCTGGAAGGGCAATACCAGATGTAAGAGATGGATTGAAACCAGTTCAAAGAAGAATTTTATTTTCAATGTATGAACTTGGTCTTCTACCAAATAAACCATATAAAAAATCTGCAAGAGTGGTAGGTGAAACTTTAGGTAAATTTCATCCCCATGGGGATACATCTGTTTATGAAGCATTAGTTAGGATGGCTCAAGATTTTACAATGAGATATCCATTAATTGAAGGACAAGGAAACTTTGGATCTATAGATGGTGACCCACCAGCTGCTATGAGATATACAGAAGCAAGACTTACAAAACTTGCTATTGAGATGTTGGAAGATATAGATAAAAATACTGTTGATATGATGCCAAACTTTGATGCGTCATTAGAGGAACCTACTGTTTTACCTTCAAAATTTCCAAATTTAATCTGTAATGGAACGACAGGTATAGCAGTAGGTCTTGCAACAAGTATTCCACCCCATAATCTTACAGAAGTAGGAGAAGCTTTAAAGTATTTAGCAGAATTTCCCGATGCAACAGTAGAAGAAATTTGTAATTTTATAAAAGGTCCAGATTTTCCAACAGGTGGTATTATAACAAATACACAGCAAGAGATAATCGATATATATAAGGTAGGTAGAGGATCGATAACGGTAAAAGGTAAAGCAAGAATTGAAAAACTGCCTGGAAACAGAGAAAGGATAGTTATATATGAGATACCATATCAAGTAAATAAAGTTGAACTTATAAAAAAGATAGCAGAGTTAGTTAGAACAGGTAAAGAAAAAGGTATATCAGATTTAAGAGATGAATCAGATAGGACAGGTATTAGAATAGTTATAGAACTAAAAAGAGATGCTAATGCAGAAAAAGTTTTAAAGAAACTATATAAAAGTACATCTTTAGAAAGAAATTTCCGATTAAACTTAACAATTCTTGTAGACAAACAACCAAAAACCTTAGATATAAAAGGAATACTGCAAGAATTTATAAAACATAGAGTAGAAGTTATAACAAGAAGGACGTTATACGATTTAGAAAAAGCTGAAAATAGATTACATATAGTAGAAGGCTTGATTTTAGCACTTGAAAATGCAGATACTATTATTGATATTGTAAAATCATCAAAAGATGTTGCTCAAGCAAGAGAAACATTAACACAAAAGTTTAATCTAACAGAAACACAAGCAAATGCTATTCTTGATATGAGATTATCTCGTTTTACATCATTAGAAACAGAAAAATTAAAAAATGAAGCAATAGATTTACAAAATAATATAAATAGATATAAACAGA
The DNA here is from genome assembly GCA_037442825.1 of Sulfurihydrogenibium sp. GTDB lineage: Bacteria > Aquificota > Aquificia > Aquificales > Hydrogenothermaceae > Sulfurihydrogenibium. Next base: position 1,312 of record JBBIPN010000059.1, read on the forward strand.
TCTTATCAAGTGAAGAAGAAAAGATAAAAGTATTTATTCAAGAAACGGATGATATACTTAAAAAGTATGGAGATAGTAGAAAAACAGTTGTTGCATCAGAAAATGAACTTACATTCAAAGAACATTTCCTAATTACTGTTTTAAATACAGGTAGAATCTTTAACTATAAAATAGATGAAAATACACCTTTAGAAGAACTAATCCAAAAAACGATAACTAACATTTCAACAACATTAACAGAAGAAGAAAAAATTATATCCATACAAGAAGTTGAAGGTTCAAAACCGATAGCATTTTTTACAAAAGATGGTAAAGCTTTTTGGAGTTTAGTTATAGATTTACCAAAAGGTGAAGATAAAATCAATATAGAAGGTAAGATAGTAGGAACTATATACCAAGGAGAAGGTGAAGAAAATAGAGTATTTTTAATAACTAAAAAAGGTATAATAAAAAGAATGTCTGATGAAGATATATTCTATAAATCTCAAAACCATACAGTTATACCACTCATTGAAGATGATGAACTTTTTGTTGCTGTAGCCGATAAACATCCCTCTTATATAGGAATATACACGAAAAATGCAGACCTTTTAGTATTTGAAAGAAGTGAAGTTAGAATTACTGGAGATAAAGCAAAAGGCGTAGAAGCTATTGACCTTGATGAAGGTGATGAAGTTGCTGGAGCACTTTTCATAAATAGCCACGATTATCTATTAGTTACAACAACAAATGGTTATATGAAGCTTTTAGATAAATCAGAGTTTCCTGTCAAAAAAAGAGCTCAGAAAGGTCTTATGGCTGTTAAACTAAATAAAGATGATAGATTAGTTTCTATATTACCTGTTAACATAGATGATGAGATTTTAATAAATACAAAATTTGGTAAAGTATTAAAAATAAAAGTTAGTCCAGAAGTTATACCTATAGGAAAAAGAACATCTACAGGAGAAGACAAATTCAAATTTGGTTCAGATAAAATAGTTAATGTAATAAAATTATTTGATAAGAAAGAATAAGAATGATATTAAAAATACTTTATATACTCGGAATATTAATAGGTTTATACGCTATATTTGGCAACATTTCAGGAATATTTAATACCAACTTTTCAGACCTTACATTAGCAATAGGTAAAATTTTAATATCTCTATTTCCAGTAATAGCAGGTGGTGTAATAGTTTACGTTTCTGGTTATAACTTAATACAAACATTTAAAGGTGGAAAGAATGAACAAAACAATAAAAAATCTTAAAAACTACCCAATGGAAGAACTAAATAAGATAAAAGCTTCTTTAAAAGAAAAAGGAATAAAAATATACGATTTTGGCACAGGTGACCCAAAAGAACCAACACCAGAATTTATAAGAAATACAATAAAAAATGCAATACCAGAAGTAAGTCAGTATCCATCTGTTGCAGGAAAAAAAGACTTAAGAGAAGCTATTTCAAAATGGTTTAAAAATAGATTTTCTGTAGAACTTGACCCAGAAAAACAGATAATACCTTCTGCAGGTTCTAAGGAAGCAATATTTCACTTTCCACTTGCTTTTATTGACCCAGAAGAAGATAAAAAAAGAGTAGTATTTGGAACACCTGCTTATCCTGTATATGAAAGGGGAACGCTTTACGCAGGTGGAATACCAACAGCAGTTAAACTTAAAGAAGAAGATGGATTTTTATTAAGATTAGATAAGTTAGAGAAGTCTATATTAGAAGAAACAAAGATTATTTGGATAAATTACCCACATAACCCAACTGGAGCAGTAGCACCAAAAAGTTATTTAGAAGAGACAGTTAAGGTTTGTCAAGAATATGACATTATACTTTGTTCTGATGAATGTTATACAGAAGTTTATTTTGAAGAAAAACCACATTCTGCTATTGAGTTTGGTGTAGAAAATGTTGTAGTATTTCATTCTTTATCAAAAAGAAGTGGTATGACTGGTTATAGGTCTGGTTTTGTTGCTGGTGATGAAAAGATAATATCTTTTTATAAAAAAGAGAGAGCAAACTATGGTGTTGCAAGTCCAGATTTTATACAGCAAGCAGCAAAAGTTGCTTGGGAAGATGAACAACATGTAATAGAGAGAAATAAAATCTTTAAAGAAAAAAGGGACCTGTTTATAGATTTTCTAAATAAAAAAGGATTAGAGTTTTTGTATCCAAAAGCTACTTTTTATATATGGATAAAAGTACCTAATGGTATGTCTGCAAAGGATTATGTAAAGACACTTCTTGAAAATGGAATAGTTGTTTCCGTAGGAGAAAATTTCTGTAGCAGTTTAGAGATTCAAGAAGGTAGCTGTGAAAGTCAATATTTTCGAATTGCATTAGTACCTACCTTAGAAGAATGCAAAGAAGCTATTAAAATATGGGAGAAAATTTAAAAATTTATTTTATAAATGCCTATTTAATTTTATCAACCATATCTTCAATGTTATCAAACCAATAGTCTTTATATTCTTTAAGAACTTGTAAGGTATTTTCTACCATCAATAAAAGTTTAACTTTTACTTCCTTCAGAATTAAAACATTTAGGAATTTTCTTACCTGATTCAAATATTTCAAATATATTTAAATAACCATCAATTTTTATATATCTTTATTTAGCATATTCAATATAAAATTTTATCATAAAGATATAAGTATCAAAAATTTAAATTCATATATTACTATCATGTAAAAAACTAAAAAAAGATTATAATTAAATATTATGAAAGTATTAATTTTTGGTTCTACAGGTTTTGTAGGTAGATATATAGTTAGGTATCTTTATGATTACTGTAATGTTATACTTCCTGTTAGAAATATAGAAAAAGCAAAAAAAGTATTTAATGATTTACCAAAATTAGAGTTTCTTCATTTAGAAAAAGAAAATTTTAATAAATCAATACAACAAACAAAACCAGATATAGTAATAAATTTAATTGGTATACTTAGAGAAAAGGGAGATGATACATTTGAAAAAGTGCATTATTTAACCACTAAAGCTATTTTAGAATCTGCATTATCTAATAGTGTTAAAAAATTTATTCAGATGTCAGCTCTTGGAGCAGATATAAACTCAAAAAGTAGATATTTAAAAACTAAAGCAATGGCTGAAAATGAGATAATTAAATCCGGAATTGATTTTATTATATTTAGACCTTCTATTATATTAGGTAAAGAGCAAAAGCTTTTTGAAGATTTTAAAAATTATAGTAAAATCGCACCTGTATTTTTAGCTCCTGAAGATGCTAAAGTTCAACCTGTTAATATATATGACGTAGCAGAGAGCTTTAAAAAAGCTACCTTAGAAGATTTAAAAAATAATGTATATCAGCTTTGTGGTCCAAAAGTTATAAACTATGTAGAACTTTTTAAATTTGCTTTAGGTTATTTAAATATAAAAAGGTTGGTTATACCAGTACCAAAGAAAACATTTTTCTTTTTAATTCCTTTTTTCTCAGTAATGCCTGAACCTATAATGACTTTAGATCAGTATTATATGTTAGAAAAGGATAATGTATGTGATAGAAGTTTCAAAACTGCTATTGATTTATTAGGAAGTGTAAGAAACCCATTTGTATTTTAAAGAGAGCATAGGTCAGAAAGTTCTATTTTTTCGGTTTTTATATCTCCTACCAGCATCTCTTTGAGTTTATCAAAAGCATGAGACTCATCTGTTATGAGAATTTTTTTATATCCATTTTCTTCAAGTTTTATATCTAAGTTTTTTAAAAAGTCTGCAATTACAATAGATGAATCTACTATCTCTAAATGGGGATAAAGATTTTTTATAGTATTTTTTAAAAGTGGGTAATGTGTACAGCCAAGGATAACTGTATCTATACCTTTTTCAACTATGTCTTGTAAATACTCTTTTACTGTTAATTTTGCAATCTCATTATCTATCCAACCTTCTTCTACAAGTGGGACAAATAAAGGGCAAGCTTTTTGATATATTTCTAGAGTCTCATCTAAGGATTTTAATGTTTTATAGTAAGAATCACTTCTAATAGTAGCAACAGTACCTATTACGCCTATTTTTCTATTTTTAGATTTTCTTAAAGTTGCTTGTGCACCAGGTTCTACAACACCTATAACGGGTACTGTAAGTATTTTTCTTAATGTATCTAAAGCATAAGATGAAGCTGTATTACATGCAACTACTATAACATCGACGTTATAGTTATGATATAGATAACTAGCACATTCTACAGAGTATCTTATTATAGTTTCTTTAGATTTATTTCCGTATGGAACTCTCGCTGTATCACCTAAGTAGTATATATCTGCTTTTGGAAAGCTTTCTGATATAGCTTTAAATACTGTTAAGCCACCTATCCCAGAATCAAATATTCCAATAGGCATATTAAACCGTTTTATATTCTAATTTTGTAGCATCTGACCAAAGCCATTCAAGTTTGTAGTAATCTCTTAATTCTGGTAGGAATATATTGACCATAATATCACCGTAGTCTATACCAATCCATCTACCTTCTGAATAACCTTCTAAATGGGCAGGAATTAAACCGTACTCTTTCATTCCAGATATAATATTATCAGCTATCGCTTTTGTATGGATAGGTACAGAACCTGAAATGATAACCATATAATCTGCTATAGGAGACACCTTGCCTATCTCAAGAGCTACTATATCTTCTCCTTTTTTCTCTTCTGCTTTTTCTATTATTTTTTTAACTAAATCTACTATTTCCATATCACCTCTTAATCAAATAATTTTTTAATAAATTTTAGCAAGCTGTTTTCTTTTTCAATGTCTTGTGTTTCTTTTAGATATTTTGAATCTGGAAATGCTTTAGGGTATGCTTCAAGAAGTTTTTTAGCTTCTTCTTTTGATTTGTTTATCTTATCTAAGTATGTATCTAACTCTTGTATTAATATGTTTTTTCTATTTATAAGGACATTCTTTTCTTCTAAATCTTGTGTTTTTTGTATATCTCTATCTACTTCTTTTATTTTTTCTCTTAGTGTTTCTATATCTTTAGTGTATTGATATTCTGCATTCATTAGATTATAAGCAAGTTTATAAACAACATAATCTTTGTTAATATAATCTTTATATTTTGAATAGGCCTCCCTATAGTAAAGAGAAGCTGAATAAGGTTTTCCATATTTTTCATACGTTTCTGCTATGTATAATGTATGTTTAGCTTTTATCTCATTTGCTTTTTTTATAATTTCTTGTGCTGCTTTTAAATATTTACTGTCTGGATAACTAGTGATTATTTCTTCTGCTTTTTCTTCTGCTTTTTTAACGTAAGTCAAATCTCTTTTGTAATCGGGAGAAACTAAAAGATAAGACATTGCAAGTTTGTAAAGTGCTTCTGGAACTTTTGGTGAAGTTGGAAATATAGATACAAACTCTTCAAATTCTACAATAGCATCAACGTACTCTTCCCTGTTGTAGTATGAGTCTGCCAAAGCAAAACGAGCTTCCATAAGTTGTGTAGGTGTAAGGTCTTGAGATTTAAATATAGCTGCTTTAAGCTCTTCTTTTGCTTTTTTATAATCACCTTTTTGATATAAATTTAGTCCTGTAGCTAATTTCTGCTGCCCAAAATATAACTCTTGTTTAGAACTGCAAGAAGCTATAAAGATTAATCCGATTAATATAATTAAAAATTTTTTCATTCTTCTTTTTCTACCTCAAATTTGTCTAATTGCATTTTACTATTATACTCTAAAATTGTAAACTCTTTTATTTTTAAACTATCTAACAATGTTTCAATATCTTTTGAAA
>JBBIPN010000060.1:0-6410 GCA_037442825.1 Sulfurihydrogenibium sp.
GCTTTAACAAATAAATATAAAGAGACATCAGATTTAAAAGGAAATGTATATGACCTTGTTATAGATTGGCTTTCCTGTGGTATAGAAGCAGAAAAGAGTGTTATATTTTTACAATCAGCTATTAAAGAGCATAGTGAACTTGCTTTACTTTTAGGAATGATTACGCCTAAAAGTTGGTTAGAGTTAAATCCGTCTTATAAAGATTTAAAATTTAACTTAACATTTCAGTATATTAGAGATTTTATTTTTGGTAAAAGTATAAAGATAGATGAAGAAAAACTTTACGATATTGTATATAAAGCATTCTATCATAAAAAAGAGTTTGATTATAACTATCTACAAAAATCTTTGTTAGATTTTAATTTAGAGGAAGAGATAGTTAAAGAGATTATACATAACATAAAGGAAGGAGATATTGGAAAAGATATAGATACCTTTGGATTTTTTGGATATCCAGTTCTTATGGCGGCGGATATTCTTATCTACAATGCTGAAGCTGTACCAGTAGGAGAAGATCAGCTTCCACATATTGAGATAACAAGAGAGATAGCAAGAAGATTTAATTATCTTTATAGTCCAGTATTTGTAGAACCAAAAGCTTTACTTACAGAGTCTTCAAAACTTCTGGGAATAGATGGGAGAAAGATGTCTAAATCTTACAATAATACAATAGCATTAAGTGAACCTTCTGAAAGTTTAAGAAAGAAAGTTATGTCTATGAAAACAGATACACAGAGAATAAAAAAAACAGATCCAGGTAGACCAGAAATATGTAATGTATTTACATATCATAAATATTTTACAGATTCAAATATAGTTCAAGAAATTGATAAAAAATGTAGAAATGCAGAAATAGGTTGTGTTGAGTGTAAAAAGATACTACTTGAAAATTTGGAAAACTTTTTACTTCCAATTAGAGAGGAAAGATTAGCCCTTGAAAAAAATAAAGATTATGTTGAAAAAATAATAAAAGAAGGTTCAGAAAAAGCAAGAGAAATAGCATCTGGCAATATGAAAAAAATAAGAGAAGCTATGAAGTTGTTAGAGGTGTAAACAATGTTAAAAATACCTAAAAATTTGATAAACGAAATAAAAAAACAAGCAAAAGAAGGATATCCATTTGAGATATGTGGTTTTTTAATAGGTAAAATGGATTACAATACAAACATCAGAGAAGTTTATGAAGTTGTTCAAGTTGAAAATCAAAATAAAGAGAGGGCAAATGATAGATTTGATATATCTCCAAAAGATTATATGAAAGTTGAAAACTATGCAGATAGTAAAGGTTATCAGATTGTAGGTATATACCATTCTCATCCAGACCATCCAGATAGACCATCTCAAACAGATTTGCAGTTTGCATTGCCTGACTTATCTTATATAATCGTTTCTGTTGAAAAAGGAAATCCAGTCTCTTATAAAAGCTGGTATTTAAAAGGAGATAAATTTATATTAGAGGAAGTAGATGAATGTTAATTTAAAGGATTTTAACTATAAAGAGCTTGAAAGTTTTGTTTTAGAGAAAGGCTGGCAAAAATTTAGAGCAAAACAGATTGCAAAGTGGCTTTATGCTAAGAAAGTAAGTTCTTACGATGAAATGACAGATTTATCGAAAGATATTAGAAATTATCTAAAAGAAAACACAGAGTTTAACGCTTTAGAACTTGTAGTTTATCAACAATCAAAAATAGATGGAAGTATAAAGTTCCTATGGAAGTTAAAGGATGGTAATACAATAGAAACAGTTTTAATAAACGAGAAAAATCATAAGACATTATGTGTTTCTACACAAGTTGGTTGTGCAGTAGGTTGCAAATTTTGTTTTACAACAAAAGATGGCCTTATTAGAAATCTTACAACTGCAGAGATAGTTGAACAGTATATAAATGTCCAAAGATTTCTTGGGGACAAAGAAGAAAATAGAGTATCGAATATCGTTTATATGGGAATGGGAGAGCCTCTTGCAAACTATGAAAATGTAAAAAGATCAGTTCAGATATTTACTCATACTGAGATGTGCAACCTTTCCCATAGAAAGATAACAATTTCTTCAAGTGGTATTTTACACCAGATAAAAAGAATGTATGAAGATAAAGATTTTCCAGAAGTAAAACTTGCTGTTTCCTTGAATGCTTCTTATCAAAATCAGAGATCATACCTTATGCCTATATCACAAACTAATACACTTGAAGACCTACTATCACTTTTAAGAAGTATACCATTAAAACCAGGTTGGAGAATAACCTTAGAGTATGTGTTGATAAAAAATGTTAATGACACAGAAGAAGATGCGAAAAGACTTGTAACTCTTATTAAGAAAGATAGAAATAGATTTAAAGTAAACCTTATACCATTTAATCCTTATTCAGGTTCACCATTTGAAAGACCAGAAGAAGAAAGAATCTTAAAATTTGAAAAGATACTTTGGAATAACAATATAGCAACGTTTATAAGATGGAGTAAAGGAATAGATATAGATGCAGCGTGTGGTCAGCTTCGTAAAAAGGAGCTTTTAAAGATAAATGTTTGATTTTATAAAAGGAAAAATTATAAAAAAGAGTAAAAATACTATAGTTGTTGATAAATTTGGTTTTGGTATTCTTATAGAAGTCCCAGATAGTAGTAAATTTAACGACAAAGATTTTGTATATACATACTTTGTTTTGAAACAGGAAGAGATAAAAATTTTTGGTTTTAAAACTGTTGAAGAGAGAGAACTATTTTTAAAATTAATACAAATCCCACAAGTTGGTTATAAACATGCATTCTCTATAATATCTAACTATAGTAAAGAAGAGTTTGAAGAGATTGTTAACCAATCAGATGTAGAAAAACTAACAACTTTACCAGGAATAGGTAAAAAAACTGCAAATAGGATAATAGTCGAACTAAAAGGAAAGTTGGATTTAGATAAGAATGATGAAATTTTAAAAGATTTAGTTTCTGCATTAATAAATTTAGGTTATGATAAAGAAGCTTCTATAAAAGCTATAAAAAAAGCTATAAAAGATAGTACCAATCAAAATCCAGAAGAAATGTTAAAATTGGCTATTCAGATGTTAACCACATCCATACTTTAGCATTTTACTTATAGCTTTTATATAACTATTCATCAATGCTTCAAACTCGCCTTTTACTAAGTTATAAAGTAAGTTTGTATCTATATCTTCTTTTGGATTTGCAAGTCTATCTCTCAATTTTGTAATCTCTTCTAACTTTTGAGCTAAATCTTTTTCTAAACAGTTATTTTCACTTAAAACTGAAAAACAGTTTTTAGATGGTTTTAATTTTAGTTGTCTTACTATATGGCGGCATATCCATAATGCACTATCTATAGCAACAACCATAAAATATCTACTTCTATCAATAGCGAAATCACTATTTTTAAAAGAATCAAAATCCATATTTGAAAATGTCTTTAACCTTTTAGTTTCTGATTTTATAGCTGATGCATAATGATTTACTTTTACTAAATTTACAGGTATAGCAAGTTTTGGTTGTTTTTCTTTAAGTTGTTTAACAACCGTCGCAAGTTCTTTTAAAAAGTATTCTTTTAAGGTAGAACTTATCTCCTTTGTAAAATGATAAAGAAGTTCTTCTTTATAACTGAAATCTTCTTTAAATAAATTTTCTCTAAAGTTTATAAAATCTGTAAAAACTCTATTTAATTTTTCAGAAAAGATAGATTCTTCTACTATTTTTTTTAAACAATTTTCTTTAACTTTTTCTCCAGTATAGTTAGAAAAAATATGACATGATATTGCTTCAAGCTCATCATATAAAATTATAAGATAGTATTTTACTCTATCAGGATACATAGGCGTTTTTAAAAATGTTTCTTCTCCAAAATCTATAATTTGACTAATTTTTTTAATAGTTCCATTAATTTTTGTGGCTTTTTCATTTAAAAATTCTATATCAAGCATTTTTACCTCTTTTAGAATTTTTGCAAATTTACAAATATAATAATACAGAGAAACTTTTAAAATACATTATATATATTTTGGCATTAAAATTGTATAAAGTGTAATTTAAGAGTAAAATAGGGAGTTTGGATAAATGATTTGTAAATTTCAGCGTACGATAAAGAGTCCTGTTTATATAAAAGGTATAGGTTTACATTCAGGTAAAGAAGTAGAGATAAAGCTACTTCCTGCTAATGAAAATGAAGGAATCAACTTTATAAAGGATAATGTTGTTGTCCCAGCAAAAATAGATTTTGCCCATAGTTTTGACTACTCAACAACACTTTTTAAAGATGGTATAAATATTAAAACTGTAGAACATCTAATGGCAGCTTTATACTTTACAGGTATAGATAATATTTTTATTGAGATAAATGAAGAAGAACTTCCTATTTTAGATGGAAGTAGTAAAGAATACGTTGAAAAAATTAAAGAAGCAGGTATAAATTCTTTAAAAGAAGAAAAATTTTATGCTGTTTTAGAAGAAACTGTTAATGTTGAGTTAGAAGATAAATTTATAAAAGCAAAACCAAGTGTAAATACAAAGATAACTTATAAAGCAAATTACAACAATCAAGTTATAAGAGATAGAGAATATACATATATAGCTAAAAATAAAGATTCTTATAAAGGTGTGTATATTGCAAGGACGTACTGTTTTTTAGACGAAGTTGAATATTTAAGGAAAAATGGTTTAGCAAAAGGGGGCTCCTTAGAAAATGCTGTAGTTTTACACAATGATAAAGTAATAAATGCTGAAGGTTTAAGATTTGAGGATGAACCAGTAAGACATAAAGTTTTAGATTTGATAGGAGATTTATATTTACTTGGTTATCCTTTGATTGCTGAAATTTTTTCATTTAAAGGTGGTCATAGACTCAATGGAATGTTTGTAAAAACATTAGTAAATAACTCTTTATTCTCAATAAAAACGGCTTCAGAAATTTTAGAGAATATGGAAAAAGAAAATATTAAGGATTTTATATTAGTTGATTAATAATCAAATCTAATCTATATTAATTTTATCTTCTTAATAATTTTAGAGGTCAGATTTGCAGATATTACAGGAATATTTTTGGAAAAAGATAGATTACTTTAAAAATGTATCTAAAGAAGATTGGGAAAATTGGAAGTGGCAAATAAGCAATAGATTAACAGATATAAACCATTTAAAAAAAATCTTCAATAATTTTGATGAAGAAGAATTTTTACAAATATCAGAAATTTTTCATTTTGGCGTTACTCCATACTATTTATCTCTAATAGATTTCAACAACGTAGAAGAAGATCCAGTATATAAACAGATTTTTCCAATCTACAAAGAAATAGATGAAGAACAACAAAAAGGAGCTGTTTTAGATCCATTTTTAGAAGATGTAAAATCCCCAGTTCCAGGTTTAACCCATAGATATCCTGATAGAGTTTTATTTAGAGCTACTAATTTTTGTAGTGTTTATTGTAGGCATTGTATGAGGAAAAGAATGTTTTTAGAAGATGAAAGGGCTAGAACAAAAGAAGAATACGATACTATGATATCTTATATAAGAGAAAATAAAAATATAAAAGAAGTTTTAATATCAGGAGGAGATCCTTTAACCCTTCCAAATAAGAAGATTGAATACATAATAAAGAACCTAAGTGAAATAGAACATATCGATATAATAAGAATTGGTAGTAGAGAGTTGGTAGTAAACCCTTATAGATTTTTTGATGAAGAATTATTAAATATTTTTGGAAAGTATGAAAAAATCTGGCTTGTTACACATTTCAATCACCCTAATGAAATTACTCAAGAAACAAAAAAAGCTGTTAAAAATATACTATCAACAGGTACACCGGTACTAAATCAGACAGTTTTACTTAAAGATATAAACGACAACAAAGAAACGATAGAAAAATTAATGAGAGATCTATTAAAAGTAAAGATAAAGCCGTATTATCTATTCCAATGTGATCCAACAAAGGGTGTTTATCATTTTAAAACACCTTTAAAATTAGGATTGGAGATAATGGAATATTTAAGAGGTAGATTATCGGGATTAGGTATTCCTATATTTGCTATAGATCTCTTAGGTGGATACGGAAAAGTCCCATTATTGCCACAGTATTTGATAAAGGTTGAAAAAGATAGATATATTTTTAGGAATTATGAAAATATAGAAATTAGTATTCCAAGGGATTTTTAAAGTCGATTTAATATTGAAAATTTTTCTATATAGTAATATAATATATCTTCTGAATATGGAGGATGTAGCTCAGCAGGCAGAGCACAAGGTTGTGGCCCTTGGGGTCGCGGGTTCAAGTCCCGTCATCCTCCCTTAAAAACAGAATAAGTTATAAAAAACTTGACAAAGAGAAAAATATTTGATAGAATAGATATTCTATTTTTAGAAAAGCGAATAAGTAAAGAAGATCCACTTGACAAAATAGAGGATAAGGATATAA
>JBBIPN010000061.1:0-6300 GCA_037442825.1 Sulfurihydrogenibium sp.
TTTAAACTCTTTAAACTCTTCTTTTATCTCTCCTACTACTAAACTTTTTATGAGGTTAGCAAGCTTTTCAACGTCCATAGTAGCCTCTTAAATCAAAATGTATTATAAATTTTTGTTTTTAATAAATTTTTTCAAGGGCTTCTTTTATTCTTTTTGCACCTTCTTTTATATTTTCCATAGATGTAGCATATGACAATCTTATATAACCATTTTTACCAAATGCAGAACCAGGAACTACAGCTACTTTTGCTTCTTCTAATAGATATTCTGTTAAATCTATGTCATTTTTAATATTTTCTTTTATAAAGTGAGAAATATTTGGGAATACATAAAATGCACCTTCTGGTTTAATACACTTTACACCATTGATACTATTTAAAGCATCTACTATATAGTCTCTTCTTTTTATAAACTCTTGTCTCATCATGGCTGGAAATTTTCCACCATCTTTTAAAGCTTCTAAAGCTCCATACTGTGCAAAAGTTGTTGGGTTTGATATTGTTTGACTTTGAATGTTTATTATAGCTTTTATATACTTTTCAGGAGCTGCAACCCAACCTAATCTCCATCCTGTCATTGAGTAAGATTTTGAAAATGCACTTACTGTAAACGTTATCTCTCTAACTTCTTTTGACAAAGATGCTATACTAACATGTGGTTCACCATAACTAAATTCCTCATAACATTCATCAGATATTATCATAATGTTATGCTTTAAACATACTTCAGCTATTTTTTCAAGTTCTTTTTTAGGAATAACTGCTCCTGTTGGGTTTGAAGGTGTATTTAAAACTAATGCCTTTGTATTTTTTGTGATAGCTGATTCTACAATATCTGCAGTAAGAACAAAATTATTTTTTTCTAAAAGTTGAGGAGTAATAGATTCTCCATCGTTTAAAGCTATCTGTTCTGTGTAAGATACCCAGTAAGGTGCTGGAACTATAACTTCATCACTAGGGTTAAGCAAAATTGCAAATATTTCATAAAGTCCCATTTTTGCACCAGGAACGACAATAACTTCAGAAGGTTTATAATCTATACCATTTCTAACTTTTAGTTTTTCTGCAATTGCTGACCTTAACTCTGGTATTCCAGCTGCTGCTGTATACTTTGTTTTACCTTCTTTTAATGCTTTAATAGCTGCTTCTTTTATAAAATCTGGTGTATCAAAATCTGGTTCTCCTGCACCAAAGCTAATTATATCAATACCTTTTGCTTTCAGTTCATTTGCTTTTGCAGTTATAGCAAGTGTCTGAGAAGGTTTTATTTTTTGTATTCTGTTTGAAAGTTCCATACTATACTTCACCTCATAAATTTTTAGTTAATATTTTATCAATTTTCTCTATCACAGTTTCAGGTTTTATTTTTTCCATACATTCATGAGTTTTTATTGGACATTCTTTATGTCCGTGTAAACCACAAGGTCTACATTTTAACCCTTCAATTTCAACAACTACACCATTTTTATATGGGTAAAAACCAAAATCTTTTACAGTAGGTCCATATATGTCAATAACTGGAACATCAAAAGAAACAGCCATATGAACAGGTGCAGAATCATTTGACACTAACAGTAATGAATGTTTTATAATTGAAAAAGTTTCTCTTAAAGATGTCTTTCCAACTAAATTTAAAGGTTTTTTATTGGATATTTCTATCACTTTATTAGCTATGTCTATATCTTCTACACCACCTATTAAAACTGGTTGATAATCTATTTTAGAGATATAATCTATAACAGCAGCAAAACCTTTAGCTATCCACCTTTTTGTTGCCCATTTTGAACCAGGTGCAACTGCTATATATTTTTTACTTTCTAAATTAAATTTTTTAAAAAAGTTATCTTCTTCATTATCTAAAAATAACTTTGGACTTTTAACTATTTTTGATTTATCATAATCTGGAAGTTTTTCTAAAAGTTTAAGATTTCTATCTATCTCATGTGTTCCATCAAATTTATGTGATACCAAGTCTGTATATAAGAAAGAAAAGCCAGCTTTATCAAAACCTATCCTTTTTTTTATTCTACTTAAAAAAAGAACGTATGATGCTCTATGGGATCTATGAGGTGATATTGCTATATCAAATTTTCCTTTTATTTTCTTTATAAGACCAAATGTTGAATCCCTTTTTCTATCGAAAATAATTAGTTCATCTACAAATGGGTTGTTTTTTAAAACATCCTTTCCAAAAGGTTTTGATAGTACTACCAAAAAAGACGAAGGATAAATATTTTTTATAGATTCAATAAGTGGAGTAGTTAGGATTAAATCGCCTAAAAATGCAGTTTGGTAGAGAAGTATTTTCACTTTTCTATAAATCTACCCATTGAATAAAATTTTTTATGTCTTAAATCTACAAGATCTTCTATAGGTATATTAGTAATTTCTTTTAATGCTTTTCTAATAAATCTTCTTAGTATTCTATACGTTTTTTTAGGTTGCATATGAGCTCCACCTAATGGCTCCCTTACTATACAATCTATTATGCCAAGCTCTCTTAAATCTTCTGCTGTTATCTTTAAACTTTCAGCTGCTATAGGTGCAGATTCAGCAGATTTAAATAGTATTGCTGCACATCCTTCAGGTGATATAACAGAGTATATAGAATTTTCAAGCATTAGAATTCTATCAGCGACACCTAACGCTAAAGCTCCACCGCTACCACCTTCTCCTATAACTGTAGCAATAGCAGGAGTCTTTAAACTTCCCATTACCATTAAACTTTCAGCTATTGCTTGAGATTGACCTCTTTCTTCTGCTCCTATCCCTGGATATGCTCCTGGTGTATCTATAAATGTAATTACAGGTCTTTTAAACTTTTCTGCTAATTTCATAACCCTTATTGCTTTTCTATAACCTTCTGGATGTGGCATTCCAAAATTTCTTTGAATTTTCTCTTTTGTATCTCTTCCTTTTTCATGTCCTATTACACAAACAGGGTTTCCTTCAAAATTAGCAAATCCAGCAATAATAGATTTATCATCTCTAAACTTTCTATCTCCATGAAGTTCAACAAAATCTGTAAACAGATTATGTATATAATCTATCGTATGTGGTCTTTTTGGATGTCTTGCAAGGGAAACTCTATCCCAAGCTGTTAGACTTTCCATTTTTTCTTTGGAAAGCTTTTTAAATTTCCTTCTTAATTTGGCAAGTTCATTTATAAGATTACTTTCTCCTTTTTTTACCTTTTCTCTTAATATTTCTATCTGATCTAGTAATGCCTGAAGCTCATTATCTATATTCATCTTATGCTCCTTTTACAACCAAGTAAATATATACAATGAAAAATATCATTCCAAGAGAAAAACCATAAGCAAAGTACTTTTTATTTAAATAAGACAAGGTTAAAACTAAGAATGCTGAAAAAATAGCAAAAATACCTGAGACTAAAGCTAAATCTGTAACATTCCAATCAGTAAAAACAATACCAAAACTAACTGGTATTGTACTTTGAAAAACCATAGCACCTGCCACATTTCCAACTGCTAAAGTATCTTGTTTTCTCCAAGCCCACGTTATACTGTTTATCTTTTCTGGTAGTTCAGTAGCTATTGGTGCAATTAATAACGAGAATATTAATGGATCTAAACCAAATACTAAACTTATTTTTTCTATTCCATGAACAAAAGTATGGGCACCAAGAACCATAACAACAAGAGAGAAGATAACTTGAAATAATATTATAAAAATTGAAGGATGTGGATTCTTAGGTGCAAAGTAGAGATGTTCTGTCTTTTCCATATCTTCACTTTCGCCTTTAAGAGTTTGGAAAACATAAACAATATATAAGACAACTAAAAATAATGCTGTTAAAATTCTTACAGAATAACTTTCAAAAGGTACTATAAATAAAGCTATGGAGTAAGCAAATAAGAAAAATGTTAAATCTCTTCTTAAACCTGTAGTTTCCGCATGTAACATTATTCCCCTTCTTTTCATAAGATGACCTACAACTACTGTTAAACCTATGAGAGGAAAAGCAACAGTAGCAAGCATAAAAGGAGCCCCTAAAATAGCTCCTATACCTATATCATGACCTTTATTTCCAGAAAAAAATATAACTGCAATAATTGGTATCAATGTTTCAGGTAGGGCAGTCCCAATAGCTGCTAAAACACTACCAGTAAAGTTTTTAGATACATTTAAATGATGTCCTAATGTTTCAATACCATTTGTAAAAAGTTCAGCAGCTACTAAAACAAAAAGTATACCTATAATTAATAAAGCTCCATCAATCAACATTTAGCTTTCCCTCTTTTCTAATTTTTTTCTTAAAACATCTCCAAGTGTTCCTAAAGATTCACTATCAGGTCCTTTCCTAGATTCTTCTGTTGTAAGTTTTTCTAATAACTTTTTTTTTGGCTCTTCCTCTAATTTTTTCTTTCTTTTTTCTTCATCTAAAATAAGTTGTTTAATGCTGAGTGTTATTTTTTTCCTGTCTTTATCAATATTTATAATTTTTGCTTCAACTTCTTCGTTTAAGTGAAGTTTATCACTTGGGATATTTATCTTTTCTACTGATATTTCAGATAATGGTATAAAACCTTCTAAATTTTCTGTTATATCTACAAAAGCACCTTTATTTATAAGTTTTTTAACCTTTACAGTTAAAATATCTCCAACTTTGTATTTAGAAGTAAAACTATCCCAATTTTCTTCTAAAATCTGCTTCATTCCAAGAATTATTTTGCCTTTCTCAACACTTAACACTTTAAATTTATAAACTTTGCCTTCATTTAGTAAAGAAGATATTGATTTTATTTTATTATTTGTTACATCTTCAAGTTTTATAATTCCTTCAATACTCCAAAGGTCTATAAATGCTACTTTTTGTTTTACATTTTTCACTTTAGCTTCAATTATAGATCCAACAGGATGTTCTTTTAAAAATTTATCTATTGGGTTTTCTTTTGTTTGTTTAATACTTAATTTTAGTTTTCTTTTTTCTCTGTCCAACTTTATAATTTTAGCTTCAACTTTTGATCCTACTTTATAGTTTTTCTTTACTTTTATAGGATTTATGTAATCTATTTCATTATTATGAATAAAACCTTCTAAACTATCTACATTAACAACGATACCAAATTTGTTTATTTCTTTTACAGTAGCATAAACTACATCACTTACATTTTTATCAAATTTATTCCATGGATTTTCTTCAAGCATTTTTAAAGAAAATATTGGTTTCCCTTCTTTTATTTCTTTAACAATAACTTCTATCTTATCTCCAACTTTTAGAACATCTTCAAATGTTTTATATTTATCCCATGAAAGTTCACTTTTTGGTAATATTCCATAAACTATACCATCTAATGATATAACTGCAACTTTTTGATCTATCTTCTCTACTTTACCTGTCACTTTTTGTCCTTCTTTTAACAGTGAAAGATTCTTTTCTTTTTCTTTCTTTCTATCTTCTAACAATATATCTTTCCTTGATACTATAATATTTAATCTATTCTTTCCTTCTTCAAATTTAACGATATAAACTTCAAAGGTATACCCTTCTGGAAGTTCTTTATCTTTCTTTAAACCTGCTAAAGAAAAAGGTATAAATCCTTTTAAACCATCTATATCTACTATATATCCTTTCTCTAAAGTTTCTGTAATAGTTGCTTTAACTCTTTCTTTTTTCTCAAAAGCTTTTCTAATTCTTTCTATTTTGTCTTTTAATATAAAGTTTTTTCTACTTAGGATAAAATAACCGTCTTTATTTTTCTTTCCTGTAAAGATACATTCTATTTCATCTCCTACATTATAACCTTCAATCTCATCTTTTTTTACAACTGCTTCTACTTTTTGGCCAATATCTACAAAAGCTTTATCTCCTTCTATTCTAATAATCTTACCTTTTATTTTTTGATTTTTGTAATAATGTTCTATTTGTACACTTTCTGTTATCAATTTTTCAAATTCATTCATAACTTTTTACTCCTTTTATTTCCTTAATTTTATTTACAACTTCTTCTATTATCCAATCTGGTGTTGAAGCTCCAGCTGATATTCCTATATTTTCTTTACCTTCAAACCATGATGGTTCTAATTCTGAAGCTATCTCTATATGGTATGTATTTGGATTTAATGCTTTTGATATCTGAGCAAGCCTTTGAGTATTTCCACTATGTTTTCCACCTACTATTATCATAACATCAACTTCTGGAGCTAACCTTTTTACTTCTTCTTGTCTTACAGAAGTAGCATCACATATAGTATTGAAAACTTTCATTTCTTCTGTATTTTCTGCAATATAACCTACAGCCTCTCTAAAGAAATCTTCATTTTGAGTTGTTTGTGC
>JBBIPN010000062.1:0-6292 GCA_037442825.1 Sulfurihydrogenibium sp.
GTATCTAAAAGCTGTTCTTTCATCTCTCTTTTTTCAAGTCCACCTGTAAACTCTATAAGTCTATCAGCTAACGTAGATTTTCCATGATCAACGTGTGCTATTATAGAAAAGTTTCTAATTTTCTGCATTCTTTCACTCAACTAAAACACCTCTTTTAGAAGATTTTTAATATATTATAATTGATAACGCTAAATATTAATAGCTTGGTTATTTTTTATCTAACTATTATCAGTGTATAATAATTATATTTTATTATTGTGAGGTATTTTACGGTTGAAAATAAATATTTCAAAAAATAAAGTTTTAGTATCATCATTAATAGTATTTTCTTTAATAACATTAATTTTTGGTTTATATGTTATTATAATAACAAGAGATTTACCAGATGTAAAAGAGCTTGAAAACTGGAAACCACCAGAAGCTTCTGTTATCTATGACTATCAAGATAAAGTTTTTGCAGAGTTATACGTCCAAAAAAGATACTATATAAATATTGATAAGATTCCAGATTTTGTAAAAAAAGCATTTATAGCTACTGAAGATAAAAGTTTTTATGATAACATTGGGATAGATTTTTTTGGAATACTTAGAGCTTTCGTCAAAAATCTTATTAGCGGTGGTGTGGTAGAAGGTGGAAGTACAATTTCTCAGCAGTTGGCAAAGAATCTATTCTTAACACCAGAAAGGAGTTTAAATAGAAAAATAAAGGAGATGGTTTTAGCTGTAAGATTAAACAAAGTGTATTCAAAAGAAAAAATATTAGAGATGTATCTAAATCAGATATACTTGGGGCAAGGAAGTTATGGTGTTGAAGCTGCAGCACAAACATATTTTGGAAAACATGTATGGCAGTTAAATGTATGTGAAGCCGCAGTTTTAGCTGGATTACCAAAAGCACCAAGCCGTTATAACCCTTATCAAAATTTAGATTTAGCAGAAAACCGAAAAAAAGTCGTTTTATATAGGATGTTGGAGGAAGGTTACATAGATGAAAAAACAGTAAAAGAATGCATAAACAAACCAATAAAGTTAGCTGGAATAGCTAAAACAGATACATTTAATGATTATTTTGTTGAGATAATTAGAAGCTGGGTAGTTGAAAATTATGGTGAAGATGCTGTTTCTCAAGGAGGATTAAAAATATATACAACTATTGATACCAACCTTCAATACTATGCTCAGAAAAAGCTTAAAGAATGGCTTGAAAAAATGCAAGAAAGGGTAGGTTTTCCAAAGTTAGATAAAGATGAGATAGATTATTTAGAAGAAAAGTATAACCTTCAAAAAGTTTCGCAAAGTAGTTTAATTAATAATTACATATACGTTGCTAAGGTGTTATCAGTATCAAAAAACGTAATAAAGTTTTCTATAGATCAAGTAGAATCTGAAGTAAACTTTAACGGAAATACCAAAAATTTACAGCATGATAAATATTTTTATGTAAAATACATTGGAGATAATAGATTTAAGGTTGTTCCATTTTTAGAAGGTGCTATAGTATCGATTGATTCTGCTACTGGTGGTATAAGAACTATAATAGGTGGTTATGAGTTTAGGAAATCCCAGTTTAACAGGGTTATTCAAAGTAAAAGACAGCCAGGTTCTGCAATAAAACCAATAATCTATGCAACAGCTATACTAAATGGATATACACAGATATCAATTCTTAAAGATGAACCTATAAGTTTCTGGGACTTTAGTCAAAATAAAGAATGGGTACCAAAAAACTATGATGGTAATTACAATGGAAATGTTATATTAAGGACAGCTTTAGCGAAAAGTTTAAATGCAGCTACTGTTTATCTATTGTCCCAATTAGATTTTGACCCAGTAATATCAACAGCTATAAAACTTGGTATTAAACAAAAACTTCCAAAATACTACTCATTAGCTTTAGGTTCTGTAGAGCTTACCCCAATAGAACTTGCAACAGTCTATGCTACCTTTGGTAATCAAGGAACAAGATGTGAACCTTACCATATTAGAAAAGTAGTTGATAGAAATGGAGATGTTTTATACAACCAAGAACCAAAATGTGAAGATATTTATCCAAAACCAGAAAATGCTGTAATGGTTGACCTTCTAAGAGCAGTAACAACAGAAGGAACAGCTGCAAGAGCTTCATCTTTACCTTTCCCAACAGCAGGTAAAACAGGGACAACTAACGATTATGCTGATGCGTGGTTTGTAGGTTTCGACCCTAAGATTACAACACTTGTATGGATAGGTTATGACAGAAGAAAAACAATAGGAAAAGGAATAACTGGTTCTGAAGGAGCTTTACCTTTATGGATAGATATAATGTTATACGCAAATAGAAGCGGTAATTACTTAGAGTTTCCAAATGTAGAAGGTACATATTACATACCAATAGATATGATTACATTAAAAGTTGCTAATCAAAATTGTCCTGGTAAATCTTTACTTTTTGTAGATGGAACATTTCCAACTGTAAACTGTGAAGGAGAACCAGTAAGTTTAGCAGATATATATCCATCTCCAACTGAAGAAGAACAAATTCAAATAGAAGAAAATCAATCTCAAATGGAAAAAAATCCATCCACTAGTGAAGAAATTTTAGATATAATAAAGAAACAACATTAAGGAGATAGTAATGGGAAATTATATTTATCCAGATGAAAAAGGTTATTACGGTATTTTTGGCGGTAAATATCTACCTGAAACACTTATACCAGCTTTAGAAGATTTAGAAGAAAACTTTTTAAAGATAAAAAATGATGGAGATTTTAAAAGAGAACTCATATACTATCTAACTGAGTATGCAGGTAGACCTACACCTCTTTACTTTGCTTCAAGACTTACAAAAGTAGTCGGTGGAGCAAAGATATATTTAAAAAGAGAAGATTTATTACATACTGGAGCCCATAAAATAAATAACACCCTTGGGCAAGTTTTACTTACAAAAAGAATTGGAAAGAAAAGAATAATAGCTGAAACAGGTGCAGGTCAGCATGGTGTTTCTACAGCTACAGCAGCAGCATTATTTGGGCTTGAATGTACCATATACATGGGTGAAGAAGATGCTGAAAGACAAGCTTTAAACGTGTTTAGAATGAAACTACTTGGTGCTGATGTTGAAATTGTGAAAGCAGGTAGTAGAACATTAAAAGATGCTGTAAATGAAGCCTTAAGGGATTGGGTTACAAATGTAAGAACAACACATTATGTCATAGGTTCTGCCCTTGGACCTCATCCATTTCCAATGATTGTTAGAGATTTCCAATCTGTAATAGGTGAAGAAGTTAAACAACAAATCTTAGAGATAGAAGGAAAACTTCCAGATTTTATTGTTGCATGTGTAGGTGGTGGAAGTAATGCTATAGGAATCTTTTACCCATTTATAGAAGACCAAGAAGTTAGATTGGTTGGTGTAGAAGCTGCTGGATATGGATTAGAAACTGGAAAACATGCAGCAAGTATAAACGGTGGAAATATAGGAATATTACATGGTATGAAATCATACTTTATACAAGATGAATGGGGTCAAATAGAAACAACCCATTCTATATCTGCTGGACTTGATTATCCTGGAGTAGGTCCAGAACATGCATACTTGAAAGAATCTAAAAGAGCAGAATATATAACAGCAACAGATGAAGAAGCATTGGAAGGATTTTTACTTTTATCAAGAACAGAAGGTATAATACCAGCTTTAGAAAGTTCACATGCAGTTATAAAAGCAGTAGAAATAGCAAAGAATCTTGATAAATCTCAATCTATAGTTATAAACTTATCAGGTAGAGGAGATAAAGACGTCCAATCTGTTAAAAATCTTTTAGATACAGATTTAGAACTTTATAAAAGATTGATGAATAATCTAAAAGAAAAATACGGAATTTAATGGATATACTTTTACCTATTTCAAATGTTGAAATAAACGTCTTTTTCATTTTATTACTTGGTTTTTTTGTTGGAATCCTTTCTGGTATGATTGGTATAGGTGGCGGAATCATACTAAACCCAGTATTAATAAAACTTGGCATTCCGTCTGTAATAGTTGTTGGAACTTCTGTAAGTCAAATGATAGGTGCATCTTTATCTGGTTTTCTATCTTACCTAAAAAGTGGCACTGTAGATTTAAAGATGGGCAAGTATATAGTAGGATTTAGTTTTATAGGTGGTTTCCTTGGTGTTTTACTTATAAATATTCTTAAATCTAGTGGAGATGTAAAAAGTTTTATCCTTATGGTTTATGTTGTTTATCTAATTTTAGTAGGAAGTTTTATTTTTTATGAAAGTATTAAAAATATAAAAGAGGATAGATGTTGCAAATTCTATGATAAACTTAAAAATTTACCATTCCAGACAGACTTTCAAATAGGTAAAGTTTCTATTATAATTCCAGCTTTTATTGGTTTTATATCTGGATTTTTAGCTTCTATAATGGGAATAGGTGGTGGCAATCTTGTTGTTCCAGCATTAATGTATCTTGCAGGTTATAATATAGTAAGTGCTGTCTCTATAAGTGTTTTTCAAATGGTTTTTATAACTTCATTTTTAGCTTTTCTACATTCTTATGTAAATCACGGTGTAGATATTGTCCTCGGTTTATTATTACTAATTGGTTCTTCTTTTGGAGCAGTTTTTGGTTCTTTAATAGGTCAAAAAATAGACAGGTTTTATATCAAGATACTACTATCATTTTTAATGATTTTTGTAGCATTATTTAGCTTGTATCAACTTTTAACAAACAAAGAAAAAGAAGATTTTATTATAGAATCAAATAACTTTTTATCTACATTAATCTTACAAAATACATTGTTATATTCAACTTTAGTTGTTGTTTTAAGTTTATTTTTTGGATACATTATGAGTATGATAGCTTTAAAGTTAAAAAGGTTTTTAACTAAATGAGAATAGGTTGGATAGATTATATAAATACCTTACCTTTTCAGATTGAAAAATTTAAAGAGTATGAGATTATAAAAGCTTATCCATCTGTTTTAAACAATATGTTATATCAAAATGATATAGATGTTGGAATAGTTTCTTCTGGAGAGTATCTAGAACATTATTATAAATATTTTATTATTCCAGATTTATCTATAAGTTCATGTAAAAAAGTAGATTCTGTTATAATTGCATCTGTACAACCTTTAGAAGAGGTAAATGAAATTTATCTAACAAAAGAATCAAAAACATCCATTTATTTAACAAAAATAATATTTGATATATTTCTTAAAAAATCTGTAAAGTATAAAACCTTTGAAAAATTTAAAAAACAAAGTACAGTTCTTTTGATAGGTGATAAAGCATTAATAAATAAAAAATACTATCCATATGTATATGACCTTTCTGAAGTTTGGTATAAGTATACAAATTTACCTTTTACTTTTGCTTTATGGTGTGTCAATAAAGATTACTTTTTAAATAATAAAGAAGAAGTTTTACAGTTTTATAAGAAACTAAAAGAAAACGTTGAAGATTTTTTCAACAGTATAGATAGTATTAATTTATCAGAAGATTATAAAAACTATTTAAAAAATCTTTCTTTTAATCTTGACAACAAACATATTCAGTCATTATCTTTATTTTCAAAGTATTTAAAAGAACTTAACCTTATAAAGAAACTACCTGACTTTAGATTTATAGATGGTAAGGTTATAACTGTAGATGGTACTCAAACACTTTATAACTTTGATTATAATGAGGCTTATCATTCTAGTAGTGCTGGGGCATATTCGGAAAGTTTACACAAATTTATAAACCCATGTAAAATTAAAGAAATCTGTAGTAAGGAAAAAGAGATACATATTTTAGATGTAGGTTTTGGCCTTGGTTATAATGTAGCAACAGCAATTAAAAATTGTGAAAATGGAATAATAAATATTTTCTCAATAGAAAAAGATATAAACTTTTTAGAAAACATAAAGAAGTTGGATATTCCAGAAAATCTTAAAAGTATTTACAATCTATTTTTTCAAATGGAAAAATCAACAATATCTTTAAATGGAACAACTTATCAATGTTTTACTTTTAAAAAAGATAATATAGATCTAACTGTTATAGTTGGTGATGGAAGAGATATTATAAAAGATTTAAAAAGTTTAAATATTAAATTTGATGCTATCTTTTGGGACCCTTTCTCTCCAAAAGTAAATAGAGAGATGTGGACTGTTGATATATTTAAAAATGTAAAAAATATAATGAAAAGCAATGCTATACTTGCAACTTACTCTGCTGCTATTAGTGTAAAGAAAAGTTTATTAGAAGCTGGTTTTAAAATTGGGCTTATAGAACCAATAGGTAGAAAATCTCCTTCAACAGTTGC
>JBBIPN010000063.1:0-6117 GCA_037442825.1 Sulfurihydrogenibium sp.
AAAAAATTATTTAACTTCTTGATTTTTATCTGGCTTTTGTTTGTAGTAAAACATAATTCTATCTACTAAATTTTTTAATACTGTAGCAGAAACACCACCACCACCAATATGTTCTCCAGCAAATTTTGGTTTTGGTTCATTAGCAAATATTACAACTGTAAATTGAGGGTTTGAAACTGGGAAAAATCCAGCAAACCATGTATACCATTTTGAGCTAGATAATGCTTTTATAGTAGGGTCATACTTTTGGGCTGTTCCTGTTTTCCCTGCTATAGTGAAAAAATCAGATCTCCCTGATTTTGCTGTACCATCTTCTACAACAAGCTGAAGTATAGGTTTTAATTTTTCAATACTTTCATCACTTAAAACTTTTCTTAGTCTAACTGGTTGTTCAATTTTTACGAAATTGCCATTATTGTCTGTTAAACCTTTTACTAAAATAGGTTTGACTAAATAACCACCATTTGCGAATGTAGAGTAAGCTATTCCAACTTGTAAAGGTGTTGCAGTCCAGTTTTGACCTATAGATGCATAAGCTATATTAACAGGTCTATAATCATCCCTCAAAAATCCTTTTGCTTCTGCAGGAAATATACCAGTCTTTTGACCAAAACCCATATTTCGTAGTTTTTCATAAATACCTTTAGGATCGAGTCTTAAAGCAATTTTTATAATTCCCACATTTGATGAATGTTGGATAATCTTAATAGGTGTTAAAAGTCCAAACTTTTTATGATCCTTTATCCTTACACCATCTACATAAATTTCTCCATTTTCACAATAAATGATTTCATCAAGATTTACTCTTCCTTCATCTATTGCTTCAGCTAAAATTATAGGCTTTGCAATAGAACCTACTTCATAAGCATGCTGAAATACAATATTTTTATATGTTTTATACTTTTCATAGTTATTAGGATCGTAGTTTGGATATGATGCTGCAGCAAGGATTTCTCCAGTGTGAGAATTCATTATTAAAATAGCAGCTTCTAAAGGATCTCTTTCAGCAATTAGTTCTTTCAAAGCTTCTTCTGCTATATACTGAATGTTCATATCTATGGTTAAAACTGCATTATAAGTTATCTTTTTTATATCTGCTTTTTCTATTGCTATTGGATTTCCTAAAGCATCCTTTAAAAATACAAGTTTTGCTCTACCACCACCTAAATAATCATTAATTTGTCTCTCAAGACCTTCCAACCCAAGACCTGTTTTTTTACTAACAAATCCAACTGTATTGCCACCAATTTCATTATAAGGGTAAAATCTAACACTACTATCAATAATCCCTATATTCCATTCTCTTAAATCTGAACGAAGTTTTAGTATCTGTGGTTTTAAAGCTTTATCAATATTTGCTGCTATTACAGTATAGTTCTGTCTGGATTTAATTTTATTATATATATCTTGGTAAGGAATTTTTAAAAGCAAAGACAACTGTTTTGCAACATTTTCCTTATCTTTTAAATATTTAGGAATAACATAAACAGATATAGAAGGTACACTTATTGCTACAAAATTCCCTTTTGAATCAAAGATAGTTCCACGGGGAAGTAAAATTTCTTCTGCTTTGTAGTACTGTTTTTCTATATAAGATAAAAATTCATCTCTTTCAAAGATCTGAATCTGAAATATTCTAAGAATTATTATAAAAAATACAAGTAATGTTGAATAAAGTGCAAACGTTGACCTTTTTAAGTTCATAAATATTTATTTTATTTCTAAAAACTTAACTTGTCTATAATCAACAGATTTCATTTTACCTTCTTTTTTTGCAAGATTTGATATTTTATCAGGAGAAGATATTACAGCCAAATCTTTTTTTAGTTTTAAATTTGTAGCTATTAAATAATTTTTTTCTTGTGTTAAGTTTATTATTTCATTATCTAATTTAAAATTTATATGACTGTATACTACCAATACTGTTAACGATATTAAAATAGCACTAAAGTACAGTTTATACTTCTTTATACCATCTAATATATCACTTATAAGTTCTTCTCTTTTTAGTATTGCTACTTTAACCATTTTTATAACCTTCTACCTACTCTTAATTTTCCACTTCTGGAAGCTGGATTTTCCTTTATTTCTTCCAGTGATGGAATTACAGGTTTTTTCGTCAAAATTTCTAAAAACTTTAATTCTTTATATTTTTTAAACAGATTTTTTACAATTCTATCTTCAATGGAATGGAATGAAATAGTCATTATGATTCCATTATTATCGAGAAGTTTAATTGCTTTTTCAACACCTTCTTCGATATCTTTTAGTTCATTATTTACTTCTATTCTTATAGCTTGAAATGTTTTAGTTGCAGGATGTATTCTTCCATGTCTTAAAGAAGGTGGATACACTTTAAAAACAATATCTGCCAACTCTTTAGTTGTTTCTATTTTTTTCTTTTTTCTATTTTCAACTATACTCTTTGCTATTTTTAATGCAAACTTTTCTTCTCCATAGTTTTTTAAAATGTTATAAATTTGATTTTCTGAGTAATAGTTAACAATGTAATAGGCTGTAAGGTCTTGAGATATGTCCATCCTCATGTCAAGAGGCTCTTCCCTTTGAAAGGAAAACCCCCTTTCTAATTTCAATTGAAAATGGGATACACCAAAATCAAACAATGCTAAATTTATATTTTTAACACTTAAACTATCGAGAACCCTATCTAAATCTCTAAATGATGATTTTATTAATGTAACCCTATCAGAAAAATCTTTTAGTTTTTCTTTTGCAACATTTAACGCATAATCATCTTTATCTAATCCTATAAGTTTTAAATTTGGGTTTTCTTTTAATATTAAATATGAATGTCCTCCTCCTCCTACAGTACCATCTAAAAATATACCTTCCTTTACTAACTTAGAAAATCCTAAAACTTCTCTCCATAAAACAGGATAATGTCGTATCAATTTATACTTCTAACATTTTTGTAGGAATTTTATAAACATCATCCATTATATCTACACCTGTTTGCAAAGTTTCAACCCAGTTTATAAACTTATTAACCACATCTTTACCTTTAAAAATAGCACCATGCTGCGGAGCAATCACATCTATATCAAGTTGTCTTACCATCTTTGCCCAATTTTTCAAAGCTCTTCCACTGTTTATATATCTTCTATGAAAACCTTCCATGTACTTTATATGTTTTTCAAAATCTTCCACAAACATATAATCTTGACCTAACGATGCTCCAAGGTCTCCAGAGTAGAGTATTTTTGATACTGGGTCATAAATTTGGAAATTTCCTGGTGAATGTAACCAATGGGCTGGTAGTATATACATATCCACATTACCTAATTTTACTATAGCACCTTCATCATCTAAACCTTTTATCCTATCTGCAACAAGTCTATCTACACCAAAGTGTGGAATAAATCTAAGCCACAGTTTTGATGCTAATGCTGTTGCTTTCGTTGTCATCAACCAAGCATTTGCAGATGCTACTATATCTGGATCTTGATGAGAAAAAAATATCCATTGAAGATTATCAACTCCTATAATACTACCAATTTCTTGAATAAGATGTTTAAAAACTTTATGACCTCCTGGATCTAAAATCATACCTTTTCCACTATCTACTATTAAGTGAACATTTGCTTGGACCATTTCTCCATGCCCAAAATCTTCAAGTAAAATGTTTTTATGACTTCCATTGTCAAATAAAATCTCCATTACAAACCTCCTTTACTTAATTTTGATATAATTCTTTCGTCAATCTTCATAATTTCATCAAAGATAAAATGTTCTATCTTTGGCTTCTTTCTACTTTTTTTATATAATAATTCTTTTATATCATCATATTTTTCTATATACCTATAGAAAAAAGGTCTACCCAAACTGTCTCTAAAACCAGATAGCACTATAGCAGTTAAAATTAAATCTATCTCAATAGTAGGATAGTTATCATACATACATAAAGCTAAAGAACCAGTGGAAACAACCTTTTCTAAAATTCCTCCTTTATAGTTCCTTGACCTTTTATCTTTTGCTTCTTTAAACTTATTAAATAATTCTTTTTCATTAAATATATTTTCTAAAAGCTCTTTATAGATGGGTTTTTTTATATTACTTTTAATAATCTCTAACTGATGTAGTAAAAAATCTTCTGCATAAGGTGTTTTATTCATCTCCCAATAACCTTTTGTTTATTTTTATTTTGCTATTTTTCTCTAATTTATCTACATACATCTGGTACATATCTCCAAATTTTTGGGATTTTATCATTGGAATAAGAATTTTTTTCATCTCTTCTACTTTATCTTTATCAGGTTCTCTAATTCCTGTCAATTTAAATACAAGCAATCCATTTTCCGTTGATACAGGTTTTGAAGTTTCACCAACTTTTAAATTTGTAATTTTGTTTAGATCTTCATTCTTAACATCATATTTAACTACAAATTCCTGTATAGTAATATCTGATACATAAGATTTTTCTACTGGATTATTTGTCAATAGCTGTGTTATATCTGTCGTTTTTTGGAGGTCTGAAACTGCTTTTTTCATCTCTTCATTTTTTAATTTAGCAATTATCTCATCTTTCACTTCTTCTAAAGTTTTTGATTTTAAAGCTTCTCCTTTATAAATAGTTATAAAGTAAGATGTTTGTGTTTTAGTAAATGCAACATTTTTATCTTTATTTAAAGATTGAATATCTTCTTTTATTTCTAAAGGAATAGATGGCTGGAAGTTATCAAAAACTTCTCCTTCATAAACTTTTTCTACTTCAGCAGGTAAAGAGCTAAATTGCCCAGATTTAGCTTTGCTAAATATATCTTTAGCTAAATTTTCCGCTTTTTCTTGACCTAATTTTTCAACATCTATTTTTAAAACTGAAATATTTTTCCCTACCTGTAAAGAGTAATCTTTTTTATGTTTTTCATAGTAATACTTAATCATATCTTCAGTTATTTTAGGTTCTTTTGGTTTTATAACTATTGTTTCACCGCTGATTTTTGTTAACTGTTTTTTAGTAAATATACTAATCTCATCATCACTTACGTAAACTGTTGATAAGAGTAAAGTTTTAATATTATTTACCGTCAACTCTTTTTGTAAAATATTTTCAAAAGCTTCTGATGTTAAACCTAAAGAGTTTATTATTTGTAAATATGTATTTTTATTAAAATTCCTATTTACTTGAAATGCTGGAATTTTTAATATTTCTTCTCTTACTTGCTCTTTTGTTGCAACTATTCCTTCTTTTTCAGCTTGTTGATATATAAGCTCTCTTTCTATTAAAGACCTTATCACTTGATTTTTTATCTCTTTCTTAAAGTTTGAAATGTCTAAATTCTGTGCTTGTAAATTTCTTGTTGTTATCTCGTAAGCATAGTTAAACTCATAAAAAGGGATTTCTCTTCCATTTACTTCTGCAACACCATTTATTTCTCCACTAAATTTATAAATTAAAATTGCAACTAAAGACGTTGCAACAAAAGTAAATGCTGTTATAAACAATACAATATTTTTCCATTTAGAACCTCTAATTTTATCAAACACTCTAAAGCTCCTGATACATTTTTTATAATAATTTAAATATTATATAATAATAGTAGTTATATAATAGTAGTTATGAATTTTGTATTTGAACTAAAGGAAAAAGCAAAACTTATAAATAAGCATTTAGAAAACTTCATACCAAAAGGTATTCCAAAAGAACTTTTTGATGCAATGGAATACTCTTTAAAAGCTGGTGGGAAAAGAATACGTCCTATACTGGTTTTAGAATCTGCAAGGTCTTTAAAAAAAAACGTTGATATAAATGATTTTATAGATATAGCTATCGCTACTGAATTTATACATACTTACTCATTGATTCACGATGATTTACCAGCAATGGACAATGACGATTTTAGAAGAGGAAAACCTACCTGTCATAAAGTATACGGTGAAGCTATAGCAATTCTTGCTGGTGATGGTTTACTTACTTATGCATTTGAAATTATATCTAACAATAAAAAGATAGATCCAAAAAAGTTAATAAGTATAATAAATATTCTTTCTCATAATGTTGGTATATATGGTATGGTAGGTGGTCAAGCTGGTGATATTCTTGATAGTTTTCAAGATGTTAACTTTATACACACAAATAAAACAGCAAAGTTTATTTCT
>JBBIPN010000064.1:0-5981 GCA_037442825.1 Sulfurihydrogenibium sp.
TTTAAGTCTCAGACAGACACAGAAGTTATAGCTCATCTTATAGAAGACCTTTATAATGGAGACATTCTCGATACTGTTGTAAATGTTGCAAAAATGCTTGAAGGTGCATATGCTATAGCTGTTATATCAACAAAAGAGACAGATAAAATTGTATGTTTAAGAAAAGGTAGTCCGCTAATTGTAGGAATTGGAGAAGGAGAAAATTTTTTAGCCTCAGATATTCCTGCTATTCTTGAATATACAAAAAAATTTATAACATTAGATGATGAAGAGATAGCTGTTTTAAAAAAAGATAGTGTTGAAGTTTATAATATTAAAAAAGAAAAAATAGAAAAAAAACCCTTCACTGTAAACTGGGACATATCTGCTGCTGAAAAAGGTGGATATAAACACTTTATGCTAAAAGAAATACACGAACAACCGAGAACAATAAAAGATACTATAACTGGCTTTTTTTCAAACTTAGACAATAAAGTTTTTAAAAATCTTAAAGAGATTGACAATATTGTTATAATAGCATGTGGGACCTCATATCATGCTGGATTAGTTGGAAAGTTTTGGATAGAAAAATATATTAAAAAACCAGTAATTGTAGACTATGCATCAGAATTTAGATATAGAGACTTTCCAATATCAGAAAGGACATTGATAATAGCAATAAGCCAATCAGGAGAAACAGCAGATACAAGATTTTCAGCTATAGATGCTAAGAAAAAAGGTGCAAAAGTTTTATCTATAGTAAATATTTTAGGAAGCTCACTATCAAGGGAAAGTGATTATGTTTTATACACATACTGCGGACCAGAGATAGGTGTTGCTGCTACAAAAACATTTACAGCTCAACTTATTACCTTACTTTTGTTTGCATTAAAGGGTGGTAACGAATTAGGTTATGTATCAAATCAAACATTTGAAGATTTTCATAATCAGTTGACACATCTACCAAAATTAATAGAAAACTTCTTATCAGAAAATAAAAACATAGAGGACATTGCTTATAAGTATCATAACGCAAGAGATTTTCTATTTCTTGGAAGAGGGTTAAACTATCCTATAGCTTTAGAAGGCGCTTTAAAATTGAAAGAAATATCCTATATACATGCAGAAGGTTATCCAGCTGGAGAGATGAAACATGGACCAATAGCATTAATAGATGAAAATATGCCTGTTGTATGTTTAGTTGTAAAAGATAATTTGTATGAAAAGATGATATCAAATATACAGGAAGTAAAAGCAAGAAAAGGAATTGTAATATCCATTACAGATTCAGAAGATAAAGAAATTAAAAACCTTTCTTCAGATATTATAAAAATACCAACAGTAGCTAATAAAAGCTTATATCCAATACTTCTTTCAATCCCATTACAACTTTTAGCTTACCATGTAGCTGTAATACTTGGTAAAGATGTAGACCAACCAAGAAACTTAGCAAAAACAGTAACAGTGGAGTAAATAATGACATTAAAAGAATTTATAATACCAGCAATAGATATAAAAGATGGTAAAGTAGTAAGGCTTTATAAAGGAGAGTTTGATAAAGTAAAAGTATACGATGAAAACCCTTTAGATATGGCAAAATACTATGAAGATGTAGGTGTAAAATGTATACATATTGTTGATTTAGATGGTGCATTAGAAGGATATCCCAAAAACTATAAGATAGTTGAGAAGATAGCTTCTTCTGTAAATATATGTATAGAGTTTGGTGGTGGAATTAGAAGTTATGAAACAGTAAAAACTTTATTTGATATAGGTATAAATAGGGTTATTATAGGGAGCTTAGCATATCAAAACAAAGATGAATTTTTAAAGATAGTAGGATCATTTCCAAACAAAGTAGTTGTAGGTATAGATGCAAAAGATAACAAAGTAGCTATTAAAGGATGGATAGAAAAAACAGACATCTCACCTTTAGATTTTGCTAAAATATATGACAACTTAGATATATTTGGATTTTTATATACCGATATTAGTAGAGATGGAGCAATGGTAGGCCCAAATATAGAAAGTACTAAATACCTTGCAGAAAACTTAAAACATTCAATTATCTCTTCTGGTGGAGTAGGAAGTTTGGAAGATGTTTTAAAACTTTATCAAATAAAAGATGTTGGTATTATAGGTGTTATTGTAGGAAAGGCCATTTATGAAGGAAAAATAAACCTTAGAGATATCTAATATGCAAATAATTTTTACAGAAAAAGCACCAAAACCAATAGGTCCTTACTCTCAAGCTATAAAGTATGAAAATCTAATCTTTATATCTGGACAGATTGCTATAGATCCAAAAACAAACCAGTTTGTAGGTGGAGATATAAAAACACAAACAAAAATTATTTTAGAAAATATAAAAGCAATTCTTGAAGAGGCAGGTTTAAATCTAAGTCATGTAGTAAAAACAACTATATTCCTAACAGATTTAAGTCTCTTTTCTGATTTTAATGAAGTTTATGGAGAATATTTTAATCAACATAAACCTGCAAGGTCTACTGTTGAAGTAAGAAGGCTACCAAAGGATGCACTTATAGAGATAGAGGTCTTAGCTGGATTATAAACGATTAGTAAAAAAATACGATATAACTTTGAAAGATATTCTTAGAGATCCCTCACAAACTTTAATAAATATAATTACAAGCAAAAATAACACTAAATCCTTCTTTTCCTACTACAAAAGATAAAAAAGTTAGAATAAGTTATAGAATATATTATTGTTTCTGATTCATTGGAAGATTTTAAAAGAAAAATTTAAATGTTTTTAATTTTCTCTTTTAATATTCTATAATCTTCTTTCGTTATCTTTTTATCTTTATAGATAAACTGTTCTATTTCTTTAACAACCAATAAAACCCTTTTTCTTAAGTCTTTATCTTCTATTTTACTTACAAATTCTTCCAGACCTTCATTTTTGTTTTTTACATATTGATATTTTTTAAGCTTACTATAGATTAGATTTAATAATTTTTCTTCGTAGGGTTTTCTAATATATAAAATCAGAATATACAAACAGTAAAAAGTCGCAGCTAAGAATACTAAAAATATTAATAATCTCTTATCAAAATCAATATTTTGTTTGGTAATATTAGAAGAAAAAGATCTTTTAAAAGTATTTAATATTTCCATCTGTTTTGAAAAATCATAATTTATAATCAAGGTTGTATAGTAATAGTTAAGTGTATCTAAAAATAATTTAAATCTACTAAATTCATTTTTTTCTCCTAATATTACATTCCTTATTGGTGGTGTTGGATCAAACCTTATCCATCTACCATCAATATAAGCTTCAACCCAAAGATGTGCATCTCTATGTTTTACAATATAGTAATTAGCCATTCTATTGTAATTAGCAGTTTTATATCCAGCTACAACTCTTGAAGGAATACGATTTATTCTCAACATTAAAGCCATAGAAGTTGCAAAATATTCACAGTTTCCTTGTTTTATTTTAAAAAGGAAGTCATAAATTGGATCTTTTGATGTAGGTAAATCAGTTAAAGAGTATTTATATTTAAAAAGATATTTTTTTATATTTTCTGCTGTTTCAAAATCTGATTTTCCATTAAACTGTTTTGCAAGACTTTCAATGTTATAATCTATTTCAGGTAGTGTTAGATATATATTTGTATTTATATCTTCTCTATAATCAGCTTTTAAATAAGATATACCATTGTACTTTACTTTACTTAAAATAGGTCTATCTGTTATAAAAGTTTTGTCAAACTTTTCAAAAAATAGTATTCCAGAAAAATTTTGTATGGTAAATGGCTGGTCTACTGTGAAAAGGTAAATATCCCCTGTTGGTTCTAAATATATTGTATAGTTGTATTTAAATCCTGATAATCTTGTTTTTTTATCTTTAATAGTATCTAGTGTTCTATGCCACTGTTTACCATCAAAGTAATCATACGTTAATCCCCTTACATATATCTCACCTACATAATCACCTACTACTCTCATAGCTACTGAGTTATCTTCTTGGATATCAGAGACTTCACCAATTTTTATATTGTCAGAAAAACCAGTTTTTCCTTTTGAAGAAGATCCAATATTTAAAAAGGGATAGTTTGTTCTTGGAAGTGCAAAGAATAAGAAAAACATTAAAGGAATAGATAGTATAGGTATTATAGACGTTTTTAATAAAAGTTTTTTAAGCTGAGAATATGTAAATACAATTTTTTCCTGAACATCTTCTTGGCTGTAATAAGAAATAAGTATTATAGAAAAGTTCAGATAAAAGATCAGTATAAGTAGATACAATATAAAAACCATACTGATAGAAAGTAAAGTATAACCTGCAAATATAAGCACTATCAAAAGATATATCTGCATGTAGTCTCTAGATTTTTTATCTTCTAAAAGCTTTAAAGAAAGTAAAAATAAAAGTGTTTCTACAGCAGGTAAAATAAGATTATCTAAAGATATTCTAAAAATCATTAAAAAAACAGAAGTCAATCCTAAAATGTTAATGATAAATCTTGGTATTTTGATACTAATTTTAAAATCTTTCCAAAAAGAAAGTATAAATATAACAGAAAATAAAACACTATAAAAATTATTTATATCTCTAAAAACCAGTAAAAATATAAATAAACTTCCTACATAAGCATTTAGTTTTATAAGTGTATCAAGATATATCTTCATCTTTCAATCCATATAAAGCAAGCTTATACAACAATTTTTCTCTATTACTTTTATCTTTTATATCATACAAAACTTTTTCCAATGATATATAAAGATTTTCATATCTTTTATAATTTACAACAAGGTATGTTATATAAGAAAGCTTATCTTCTACATTAATTTGAAGTTTTTCAAACTCTATGATAGTAGGTTCTGAAGTTATAGTAGATAGTATTTTTTCTTTCATTTTTTCAGATTTTGTAGAAGCTTTCCAGTCTATGTACTTAATAGGTGTTCCTTCTGTATAATCTCTTATACCTAAAAAATCTCCTTCAAAACCCTGTTTTTCTAAAGTTTTACCTTCTGAATGCTTTTTTGTTTTATCTATAGGGTAGTAGTATTGAAAAATATCTAAATTTTTTGGCTCAGGATATATCACTTTTTTAACATTCACCTTATAACTAAAACATCTTACAAAAAAGTTAAAAGGAAAGACAGAACATATTTTTACTTTATCTGTTTTATATAAACCCCTTGAATTTATAATATACTTTAATTTAGTATTACCATTTTTTTCACCATACGGAATTAAAGCTTTTTTACCATCTACTAAAATATTTAGTAAAAATATTGGAAGAAATCGTTTTTTATTTTTTATGTTTATTTCAACAAAAAACTCTCTATTTGCAAAAACTTCATCAGGAAATGTTATATCTAATTCCAATTTAGATATATTAATCTTTCCAAAAAAACCAGATATCCCCATAAAACTTAAAAAAGCAGATACTATAAAAAAAAGTAAGTTATTACCAGTATTTACAGCTGCAATTCCAAGAAAGATTGTTAAGACAATATAAATCCAACCAGCTTTTGTTATCTTTATTACACTGGGATAGGAATCTCTTCTACTATCCATTTAATTATCTCTGATTTTTGTGCCTCATACTCTGGTTTAAATATTACTCTATGGGCAATAACATATGGATATAACTTCTTTATATCTTCTGGAATAATGTAATCTCTACCTTCTATATATGCGTTGGTTTTTGCTGTTTTTACAATTCCTAATGTTCCTCTTGTAGATAAACCAGATTCAAGGTATTTACTTTCCCTTGTAGCCCATACAATATCAAGAATGTAATCCGCTATTTTATCTGAAACATAAACTTTATCAATCTCTTCTTGGATTTTCAATATTTCTTTCTTTGATATAAAAGGTTTTATTTCGTACAGATATTCTCTTTTACTTCCACCTTTTATAATCTCTTTTTCTGCTTCTCTTGATGGATAACCAATAGATATTTTCATTAAGAATCTATCAAGTTGAGATTCTGGTAATGGGAATGTTCCATACTGTTCTACTGGGT
>JBBIPN010000065.1:0-5828 GCA_037442825.1 Sulfurihydrogenibium sp.
TATCTTTTTTAAGATGTCTTTTATTCTTTCTTTTTCTATCTCAACGAAAACAACACTTTCAGCACCTTTTTCTAATGCTGTTATACCTATCTGACCAGTCCCTGCAAATAAATCTAAAATTTTCTTCCCTTTTAAGCTTTGTAAAATATTAAAAATAGCTTGTTTTACCATATTCGAAGTAGGTCTAAAATCTCTCAAAATTTTCTCCTATTTCTGTCATACAATAATTTTAAAACTAATATATTATAATTTTTTATATAACTTTTAGGAGGTTTTTTAATGAAGAGATTTTTCTTATTGCTGATTCTGTTTGTTTTTAACTTAGCCTTTGCAGAGTTAAAAGCACCAGATTTTAATTTAAAAGATGAAGATGGTAAATATGTAAAACTTTCTAATTTAAAAAGTAATGTTGTATTTCTAACTTTTTGGGGGATAAACTGTTATTCTTGTAAAAAAGAGCTTCCAGAAATACAAAGAGAAATTTATCCATTTTATAAAGATAAAGTTAAATTCTACGCTATTGTTGTTGACAGTGATAATATTAAAAAAATTGAAAAAAGAAAAGAGGATTGGGGATTTAGTTTTCCTGTTTTGATTGGAAACTATGAAGTGATGGAAAAGTACAGAATAATAGGAACTCCTATGACATATATAATAGGAAGAGATAATAAGATCGTAAAAATTTTTATTG
Organism: Sulfurihydrogenibium sp.; assembly: GCA_037442825.1. Classification (GTDB taxonomy): domain Bacteria; phylum Aquificota; class Aquificia; order Aquificales; family Hydrogenothermaceae; genus Sulfurihydrogenibium. The sequence goes on from JBBIPN010000065.1 coordinate 692, forward strand.
GTCCACAAAGTAAAGAGAAGTTTACTGAAGCTTTGGAAAAAGCTTTAAAATCTTAAAAGGAAGGTAAAAGATGGAAAACTTAACTATATTTGGTGCATTTTTAGGTGGTATTATTGCATTTTTATCTCCTTGTGTACTTCCTATTATTCCAGGTTATATAGCTTACATCTCTGGAATGAGTATCTATTCTGAAGAAAAAAAAGGTTTTGATGTTAATGTTATTTTCTCAGCTGTTGCTTTTGTAGTTGGTTTTTCTATTGTTTTTACTGCTCTTGGAGCAGCTTCTACATTTGTAGGTCAGTTTTTGCAAGAATATAAATATATTATCTCTAAAATTGCTGCCATAGTTGTCATTATATTAGGTATTCATTTTACTGGGATACTTCAGTCTCAAAAAGCAAAACATATAGTTTTATCTATATTAGGTTTTACAACATTAATATATATTGGAGATTTTGTTTTAAATAGAGAGTTTTTGGGAGCAGGGGTTTATACATTTTTAGTTGGTTTATCTTTAACTGTATTTTATTTTTCTGGATTTTATAAAATACTTTATGAACAGAAAACTAAAGAAGTAAAGAAAAAACCACCAGGTCCAATTGGAGCATTTTTAGTTGGATTAGCTTTTGCTTTAGGATGGACACCATGTATTGGACCTATATTAGGAGCTATCTTATTAGTTGCATCTCAACAAGAAACAGTTGTGGAAGGTACATTACTACTTTTTGCCTTTTCAATGGGACTTGGAATACCTTTTATCTTTACAGCAGTAGCTATTAATATATTCTTTAAGTTTTTCAATTTTATAAAAAAGTATTTCTTAATAATAGAGTTTGCTGGTGGTATACTATTGATAATTATTGGAATTCTTCTATTAACAGGTAATTTTGAAAAAATATCATCAATATTGGGATAGGGGGTTAATTTGATGGCATCATACAAGAATATAGCTTTATCTGGAATGATAGGTAATATATTAGAATGGTATGATTTTACTCTTTATGGTTATTTGGCTGTTGTATTATCCAAACTTTTTTTTCCTTCTGAAAATGAGATTGTCTCTCTAATTGCATCTTTTGGAGCTTTTGCAGTTGGTTTTTTCTTTAGACCTGTAGGGTCGGTTTTATTTGGATATATTGGAGATAGATATGGAAGGAAAAAAGCATTATTATTGTCTATCTTCCTAATGGCATTTCCTACCTTTTTAATAGGTTTATTACCTACATATTATGAGATAGGTATATTAGCACCTATAATATTAACAATATTAAGAATTCTTCAAGGTTTGTCTACAGGAGGAGAGTATACAACATCTGTCTCTTTTGTTGTAGAACATTCACCACCTGAAAAAAGAGGTTTTTTTGGTAGTATAAATTTACTTGGTGCTGTTATTGGAATAATGTTTGGTTCTTTAATGGGAGCATTTTTAAATTACTTTTTATCTCAAGAAGATTTGTACAGTTATGGATGGAGGATTGGTTTTCTCTTTGGTATAGTTTTAGCATTTATTGGAATATACATTAGAAAAAACACTTCTGAAACACCTATATTTTTAGCTATTGAAGAAAAAAATAAAACAAAAAATCCATTGATTAAAACATTTATACACCATCCAAGAGAGTTTTTAATATCGATTATATTTAGTAGTTTGCAAGGTGTGGCATTTTTCTTACTTTTTGTATATATGCCTACTTTTTATACAAAATTTTTACATATACCACCAGCTAAAGCATTATTTGTTAATAGTTTTGCAATGTTTATACTTATTGTTTTAATTCCCATAATGGCACATCTATCAGACAAAATAGGAAGAAAGCCATTTTTAATGATTTCTACATTACTTTACTCTTTAATATCTGTTGTTCTTTTTAAAGTTATTCTAACAGGTAATGAAACATTTATAATTTTTTCTCATGTAATCTTTGCAGTAATATCTTCCTTATTTATGTCAATACTTCCAACATTTCTTACGGAAACATTTCCAGCAGATATAAGGAACTCAGCATTTTCAGTAGGATATAACATATCCTTAGGTATTTTTGGAGGAACTGTTCCAATAGTAGCAACTTACCTTATATTAAAAACAAGTATTTTAGAATCACCAGCTATATACCTTTCATTAGTTGCATTTATTGCATTTTTGACTACCTTCTTTATAAAAGAAACATATAGAAAACCTTTATATTGAGGTATGATTAATGGCGAAAGTAATAAAATTTAGTTTCGATGATAACCAAGAAAGTAAAGATGAAGTTAAAGAAATAAATACAGAAAAAATAGAAGATGAAAAAGAGAAAATAAAAAAGGCAGTAGAAGAGCATATATTATCAAATTTTGCAGTTAAAAGTATTCTTGATATGGAAATAGTTTATAAAATAAATAAAGCTGATATTGGTTTAATAGGAGAAGTCGCTTATTTTCATAAGAGAAGAGATGGTGTGTTTGTTGCTGATTTTATAGCAAAAGGATATAAGAATAATGATAGATATATTGTTGATAGCTTGGCTTTTTCTGCTGGGGAACCTGAGTTTTACAAAAATATTATGAATATACTTAAAGCTAAAAAAGCTTTTCCTGAGTTATAATATTATACTTAATATAGTATGAGGTTGTGAAAATGGCTTTACCTTCACTTAGAATAGGGAAATATGAAATAGAGTATCCTATAATCCAAGGAGGTATGGGGGTAGGAATCTCTTGGGAAAATCTTGCAGGTAATGTTTCAAAACATGGTTGCTTAGGTGTCGTTTCTTCTGTTGGGACAGGATACAGATACCCAAACTATGTAAAACTTAAGGATGGAAGACCAATCGGGAGTAAGTATATTCATAATAAAGAAGCTCTAACACGTATAATAAGAGATGCTAGAGAGATAGCTGGCGGAGAAAAAGCTGTAATTGGTGTAAATATTTTATTTGCAATAACAGACTACGATAGAGTTGTTAGAGATTCTATAGAAGCTGGTGCAAATATAATAATATCCGGAGCTGGACTGCCTCTTAGATTACCAGAGTATGCAGAAGGTTCTGATGTTGCTTTGGTTCCTATTGTATCATCAGCAAGGGCTTTAAGACTAATATGTAAACATTGGAAGAAAAAGTATAATAGACTTCCTGATGCTGTTGTTTTAGAAGGACCTTTATCTGGTGGTCATCAAGGAATACCTTATGAAGATTGCTTTAAACCAGAATTTCAACTTGAAAACTTGCTTCCAGAAGTTTTGAAGGAAAGGGATATGTGGGGAGATTTTCCAATTATAGTAGCAGGTGGTATTTGGAGTAAGGAAGATATTGATTGGTATATATCTAAAGGTGCTGCTGGTGTCCAAATGGGAACACGTTTTGTAGGTACATACGAATGTGATGCTTCTTTAGAGTTTAAAAAAATTATGATAAATGCAAAAAAAGAAGATATAATACTTTTAAAATCTCCAGTTGGTTATCCGGCAAGAGGTATAGTGACAAAGTTGATAAAAGATATAGAGTTAGGAAAAGCTCCAGAGGTTAAATGTACTTCAAATTGTGTTGTTCCTTGTAATCACGGAGAAGAAGCAAAGAAAGTTGGATACTGTATAGCAGATAGACTAGGAGATGCTTATCTTGGAAGAGTTGAAACAGGTTTATTTTTCTCAGGGTCTAATGGGTATAGAATAAAAAGGTTAGTTCATGTTAAAGATTTAATAAAGGAACTTGTAGAAGGAATACCATCTCATCAAGATGAAGAGTTAGAGAAAGTAGAAATTGCTTATAAATAATAGGGTTTAAAATGTGGAGGCTTTTTTAACAGCAGTAGCTGTATATTACATTACTGTTTTTATAACACGAGAATTCAAACTAAAAGACCTTATATTAGGTCTTTCTGTTTTTGTTATACTTATAGACTTTTCTTTAGAGTTTTTTGGTCTTAACAAAATAAATCTTATTCCTATAGCTTTTTTTTTAATATTTTTATCAAATAAAAAGAAAAGGAACAATTTTCCAAAAGATGTTATTTTCATTTTCTTCTACTATTTTATTTTGTTTATACTTTATTATTTTTCAGAACTGAATTTTATTAATGCTTTTAACTTTTTAGGTCTTTTATTTATGTTTGATACACAAACATATTTTTGGTTAGGTATTAATTCACTTTCATTTGTAGTTACTTTCATTTATCCTCAAAGCTATCTAACTTTTTTATCTTTCATTTTTATTTATTTATTAGTTATAGAAATTCACACATTTTTTAAATCTATAAATGAAGAAAAAGAAGAATTCAAGTTGAAATTATCCAGGACTATAGGAAGTGAAGTAAAAAGAGAAGTTGAAAAGCTTGACCTTAAATTACAACTTGCCTATAAAAAATTAAAAGAGCTTTTTAGATTAAATACATCAATTATAAAAGAATCTTCTATAGAAGAAATGGCTGAAAAAGTTGTTAAAGGGCTTTTTAATTTAGGATACACTGGAGCATATGTATTTCTAAAATTAGAAAATATTAATAAAAAAGAAGGTTTTATACCAAATTTAAGAACTTATTTAGAGAGGTTGAGTTATATTAAGGAGGTAGAAACATTTGAAGATGATACAATCATAATTTTACCATTAAAAGACGATACTCAGATAATAGGATATTTGATTGTTTACTCTAAGACTTTTTTAACACAGGAGGAGATAGAATTTATTTTAACTTATACACAATCTATATCAAATATAATAACAAAAACTTACTATTTTTCTGAAACAATAAAGTTAAGAGATTTAATTTATAGAACGATAGAGGGTGTAAACTTAGGAATAGTTATTATAGATGATGCTTTTAATATTGAGATTTTAAATCAGTATTCAAAAAATTTTGCAAGTAGTTTAGAAAAAAAGAATGTTTTTGAGGCGTTTACATTTTTAAAACAGCTAAAAAATGATTTTGAAGAAGCTATAAAAAATAAAAAAGATTTTGAAACTAAAGTAAAAATAGAAACTTTAAATAAAGTTTTTGAAATAAATGTTTATCCAATATACTCTCAAGATAATTTTGTAAATAGTTTAGTTATAATTTTTGAAGATATTACAGAAAAAGAAGAGATGGAAAAACAGATTATACAATCTGAAAAGTTGGCTGTTATTGGTAGATTAACAGCAGGCCTTTCTCATGAAATAAA
>JBBIPN010000066.1:0-5813 GCA_037442825.1 Sulfurihydrogenibium sp.
AAGAAATATCAAAAAGACTTAATGACTTGATAAATTTACAAAAAGATATAACTTTTAAGAAGAATTTAGCTTACCAAGATAAGATAGTAGAAGTTTTAATAGAAGAAGTAAATGAAGAAGGTAAATTAACCGGTAGAACAAGAACGAATAAGCTTGTTTATGTCGATGGAGATGAACAGCTTTTAGGTCAAACAGTTGATGTAAAAATTGATAAGGTTAATAGATTTTCATTAGAAGGAAGTATAATATAGGGGGCTTTAAAATGATAGAGATGGAAGTACACGGTATTACACTTGACCCAATAACAAATATGCCTATTTTACTATTAAAAAGTAAAGAAGGAGATAAAATCCTCTCAATCTGGATAGGTGTTTTTGAAGCAAACTCTATAGCTATGCATTTAGAATGTGTAACTTACCCAAGACCATTAACATACGATTTATTTAACAATATATTAGGATCTCTCTCGTCAACAGTTGAAAAGATAAATATTCATACAGTAAAAGATAATACTTACTACGCATCTATTTTTTTACGTGACAGCACTGGTAATCTTTTAGAAATAGATGCAAGACCAAGTGATGCTATTAATATAGCTTTAAGGTCAGGGTCTCCAATATTTGTTTCAAAAGAGGTTTTAGAAGAAACTTATAACGGTAAAAAAGAGCAGTTATCAGAAGAAGACCTAAAAGAATGGATAGAAACTATAAAACCAGAAGATTTTGAAAAAGACATAGAATTTTAAAATTTAATTACAGTTGCTCCCCAAGTAAGACCGCCACCAAAAGCAGTAAGTAGTATATAATCTCCTTTAGAAAATTTACCTTCTTGATAAGCTTCGTACATCGCTATTGGTATTGAAGCAGCACTTGTATTTCCATATTTATGGATATTTACATAAACTTTATTTTCATCTATCTCAAGCTTTTCAGCTAATGCATTTATTATTCTTATATTTGCTTGGTGTGGAATTACCAACTTTATATCTTCCTTTTTCAAACCAGCTTTAGTTATAGCTTTTAAACATGCTGTTTCCATAGATTTAACTGCTTGCTTAAAAGTTTCTCTACCATGCATTCTTAATTTTTCACCAACAGGACAATGAAGTAGATGACCTTGGGAACCATCTGATTTCATTACAGTACTTAATATATCGCCATCAGATTCAGATTTTGAAACAACAACAGCACCAGCACCATCTCCAAACAAGACAGCTGTTGTTCTATCAGACCAATCTATGATTTTTGAGAAAACTTCACTACCAACTACCAAAACATTATTTACCTTTCCTGATTTTATAAAACTATCTGCTATTGTAATAGCATAAATAAAACCACTACATGCAGCTGAAAAATCAAAAGCCATAGGATTTCTACAGTCTAATTTATCAGCTAATATACAAGCTGTGGAAGGAAATACTGTATCAGGTGTCGATGTCGCAATAATAACTAAATCTATATCCTCAGGTTTTAGTCCTGCGTTTTCTATAGCCATCTGGGAAGCATTATATGCTAAATCACTTGCTTTTACCCATTCATCTGCAATTCTTCTTTCTTTTATTCCTGTCCTTGTTGTGATCCATTCATCAGAGGTATCTAAAATTTTTTCAAGGTCAAAATTTGTTATAACCCTTTCAGGTACATACATTCCAAGGCCTTTTATTTCACTACCCATTAGGCTCTCCAACACTATCATTATTTTTTATTAACTCTTCTGGTATAAAAGTATTTATATTCTCAATCAATTTTCTATTAAAATCATGATTTACAAACTCTGAAGCAAACCTTAAAGCATTTTTTATTGCCCTTTCATCTGCTCTACCATGGGTAATTATGCATGTACCTTTGGTTCCTAATAAAGGTGCTCCTCCATACTCAGCAAAATCTGCCTTCTTTTTGAATCTTTTTAAAGCTGGAAGCATTAAAGATGCACCTATTTTTGATATTATACTTTTCTTTACTTCATCTTTTATCATATCAAGAATTATCATTCCCAAGCTTTCACTTGTCTTTAAAACTACATTGCCAACAAACCCATCACAAACGATTACATCAAAATCTCCAGTGAATATATCTCTCCCTTCTGCGTTTCCAATAAAGTTTAATTTAGACATTTTAAGAAGTGGATAAGTATCCTTTACAAGTTCATTACCTTTTCCCTCTTCTTCTCCAATACTTAAAATACCTATTTTTGGGTTATCAGATGTTCCCAAAATCTCTTTAACGTATGTATGGCCCATAACAGCAAAATAAAGTAGATGTCTTGGTCTACAATCTACATTTGCACCTACATCTATTAAAACAGTTCTACTTCCTTTCTTGTTTGGGAAAGCAACAGCTATACCTGGTCTTTCTATCCCTTCTGCAGCTCCGATTATAAACTTTCCTATACTCATTGCTGCTCCAGTATTGCCGGCAGAAACAAAAGCTTGTGCTTTTCCTTCTCTAACTAATTTTCCTGCAACATGCATAGATGAATTTCTCTTTTTTCTAAGAGCAATAGAAGGTGACTCATGCATATCTATAGATTCAGGAGCATCTACTATTTCTATAGGGAGATTTTCTATTTTAAGATTATTTTTTCTTACCTCTTCTTCTAAGATATCTTTTTTACCTACAAGGTAAACACCTATACCAAACTCTTTCGAAAAATCTATAGCACCTTTTATATTACATAAGGGGGCATAATCTCCCCCCATTGCGTCTAAAGCAATATACAATTTTATACGACCTCAATAACCTCTTTATTTTTGTAGTATCCACAGTGAGAACATACTCTATGTGAAGATTTTGGTTGTCCACATTCTGGACAAAGTGATAAACCTGGCATTTTTAATTTCCATTGTGCTCTTCTCATTGCTGTTTTAGCTTTAGATTTTTTCCTTTTTGGTACTGCCATATATGATTCCTCCTTTTCTCAAAATTAAAGAAAATATTATACCATATATTAAGATTTTAAGCTTTGAAGCTTTGCAAATGGAGATAAACGTCTTTTCATTTTTATTTCACAATCACATGTTTCATAGTTTCTATCTATTCCACAATATGGACATAATCCTTTACAATCCTCTTTACATAGTATTTTCATTGGCGTGTTTACAATAATCTCTTCTCTTACAAATTCATTTACGTTAAATTTTTCTTCATCTTCTAAATATTCGGAATACAAATCTTCTTCAGAAAGTTCTTGATTTTTATTTAATTTTTTAGTAAACAGAATACTTTCATTTACCGATATATTTTGAGGAAATTCTGTTAAACATCTATCACATACCATGTTTATATATGTATCTAAAGATATTGTTATTACATAACCATCTTTATCTTTTATTAAGTGTAATTTTACATTAACTTCATCTTTATCTTTAACAAGATAGTTTTCTGGTAAATCTAAATCTTTAAGTAAAAAAGAAAATTCTAACTCTTTAAATGGTTCTTTTTTTAGTTCTTCTTTTAAATTTAAAAAGATTATCAAATGTATCACCCTCTTTTAAAAAAATTTTGATATAATATATTACAATGATTTTAAATGACAAGACAATAAGAAATTATATAAGCGAAAAAATAATAGAGATACATCCCTTTGATGATATTCAAATTCAGCCTTCATCTGTTGATTTACGTTTAGGTTATGATTTTCTTCTATATCCAGAAGATTTAGATGTTATTGATGTAAAGGATCCATATTTCCAAAATAGATTGATAAGAGAAGAGTCTACATCATCTGGTTTTATTATAAAACCAAAACAGTTTGTTCTGGCTACTACTATAGAGTATATAAAACTACCAAATTTTATAACAGCTTTTGTCGAAGGTAGGTCATCCCTTGGAAGACTTGGTTTATTTATAGAAAATGCTGGATGGGTAGATGCTGGATTTGAAGGTAATATAACATTGGAATTTTATAACGCAAATTCCATTCCTATAAAGATATATCCTGAAATGAGGATATGTCAGCTTGTGTTTGCAAAAATGGAAGATAAAGCTGAAAAACCTTATAGAGGAAAATATCAAGGTCAAAGAGGAACTACTGCCTCAAAAATATATTTAGATAAATAATTACTATCTAAATTCAGAAGGATCTACATTATACTTTTTCAATAACTTTTGTAAAGACTGTCTTTCAATATTTGCTAATTTAGCAGCTTTTGTAATATTACCTTTTGTATATGCTAAAAGATTTTTTAAATATTTAGTTGTAAAGTTAATATCGTTTAATTTTTTTGCTAAATTATAATCAAAAATCATCTCTTTTTTATTTTCAATACCTGTAATGTACTGAGGTAAATGATTAATCTCTACTATTTGATTTTTTGAAAGAGCTATAATGCAAGCTTCATTTACTACATTTTGTAACTGTCTTACATTTCCTTCCCATTTGTAATTAACTAAAGCTTCTAACGATTCTTTAGAAAAACCTTTTATATCTGTATTGTGCTTTTCATTAAACTCTTCTAAAAAATGATATGCTAAAATTGGTATATCATCTTTCCTATCTCTAAGTGGTGGTATCTCTATTTTTATACCTCCTAATCTAAAATATAAATCTTCCCTAAATTTACCTTCTTTTACAAGTTCTTTTAAATCTTTATTTGTAGCAGCTATAACTCTTACATCTACTTTTTTAGATACAACATCTCCAATTTTTCTAACTTCTTTATCTTGGAGAAATCTTAAAAACTTAGCTTGCAAATCTAAAGGTAACTCAGATATTTCATCTAAAAATACAGTTCCACCGTCTGCCATTTCCAATATACCTACTCTATCTGTATCTGCACCAGTATAAACACCTTTTTTTGTTCCAAAAAATTCAGATTCCATAACATCTTTAGATATTGTTGCACAGTTTATAGGTAAAAATGGTTTATTTCTTCTGTTACTTGCTTCATGTATCGTCCTTGCAAAAAGTTCTTTACCTGTTCCACTTTCACCATATATTAAAACTGTAAAATCAAAGTTTGCAATCTTTAAAGAATACTCTATCAACTCCTCCATTATAGGATTGACTGTAATAATTTGATTAGCTATATTCTTAGCTTTTATCTGATTTAGATATATTTTGTACTGAATACTTTCCTTTAATGATTTTGCTTTATTTATAGCATTTTCTATAAGTTTCCATATTTTGTTGTCATTGAAATTTATAGGTTTAGATATATAATCAAAAGCTCCGTTTTTCATACAATCAACAGCATTATCTACAGTTCCATAGGCTGTTAATATTATAAAACTCGTAACACTGTTAAATTTCCTAATCTCTTTTAGAAGATCATTTCCTAAAAGTTTTGGCATTTTTAAATCAGATATTATTAAATCATAATCATTATTTTTAACTAACTCTATTGCATTTAATGGATTAACCTCAATATCTACTTTATATCCTTCATCTTCTAAAATCTCTTTGAATGAAACCAATAAATCTTCTTCATCATCTACTACTAAAATATAGCCTTTCCCCATCTTAATCCTCACTTAAATTAAAAGTTACTATAAACTCTGTCCCTTTTCCTTCTTCACTTTTAACTGATATTGTTCCCCCGTGACTTTCTACTATTTTATAACATACAGCAAGGCCAAGTCCAGTTCCTTTTTCTTTTGTTGTGAAAAATGGCTCAAAAATTTTATCTAATATATCTTCAGGTATACCTTTCCCAGTATCTTTTATAGATACTTTTACTAAATTTGATTTTTTTAATGATTTTAAAGTAATAATAATTTTACCTGAACCTTCTATAGCTTCAAAAGAGTTTATTATTAAGTTTAAGAAAAGTTGAATAAGTGCATTTTTATCACCTTTAATATATGTATTTTCAA
>JBBIPN010000067.1:0-5554 GCA_037442825.1 Sulfurihydrogenibium sp.
AGCACCTGCTTCATCAGAGATTATATCTCCAAATATGTTTCCAGTAACTATCACATCAAAATCCTTAGGTCTTCTTATTAGCTGCATTGCACAGTTGTCTACATACATATGTTCAAGTTCTACATCTTCATAGTCAGCATGGACTTCATTTACTATTTCTCTCCATAAACCACTTACTTCAAGCACATTTGCTTTATCTACACTTGTAACTTTCCTTCTTCTATTTCTTGCTATTTCAAAGGCAAGTTTAGTTATTCTTCTAACTTCATGTTCATAATAGATCATATTGTTGTAACCAACCCTTTCTCCATTTCTTATCTCTCTTCCTCTTGGCTCACCAAAATAAACATCTCCCGTAAGTTCTCTTAATACAACTAAATCAACTCCTCTGATAATATCTTGTTTTAATGGTGAAGCATCTAATAAAGCTTCGTAAGCCTTTGCTGGTCTTATATTTGCAAAGAGTTCTAACTCTTTTCTTATCCTAAGTAAACCTTTTTCTGGTCTTTTATCTGTTGGAAGGTTATCCCATTTTTCACCACCTACAGCACCAAATAGTACTGCATCACTTTCTTTGCATATTTTTAATGTTTCTGGTGGTAGAGGATTTCCTGTCTCATCAATAGCAGCACCACCAACAAGACCAAACTTGTACTCAAAAGTTATTCCATATTTTTTTGAAATTACATCCAGTACTTTTAATGCTGAGTCTATAATCTCTGGTCCTATACCATCTCCTGGTAAAACTGCAATCTTAAAATGTTTTTTCATTTTAACCTCCATCTATTTAAATTTTAAACTTATATCAAGCCATTTAGCTGAATGGACAATTGCACCTGTAGATATAAAATCTGGTCCAGCTAATGCATACTCTCTTATATTATCTATTGTAATATTACCTGAAACTTCTACAAGTTTTCTTCTGTTTACAATCTCAACAGATTTTTTAACATCTTCAACACTCATATTGTCAAGCATTATAACATCTGCTTCTGTCAGTAAAGCTTCGTTAAGTTCTTCAAAGTTTGAAACTTCAACTTCTATCTTAACCATAGGTGAAACATTTTTCTTTATTTGAATTACAGCATCTTTTATAGAACCAACTAATTTAATATGGTTGTCTTTTATCATAACCATGTCATAAAGTGAAAATCTATGGTTGTATCCACCACCTACTAATACAGCATATTTTTCAAAGGCCCTAAAACCTGGTGTAGTTTTTCTTGTATCTAGCAACTTTACTCCAGTATCTTTTATTTTTTCTACATATCTATTTGTAAGGGTAGCTATTCCAGATAATCTTTGAAGTATATTTAAACTTACTCTTTCACCTTTTAGTATACTTTTTCCATTACCATAAACTATTGCTAATATATCACTTTTGTTTACAGAATCACCATCTTTTTTAAACTTTTCAAATTTACAACTGCCAATAACATCAAAAACTTCTTTTGCAAAATCAAGACCAGCGATTATTCCATCTTCTTTTGCAATATAAAATGCTTCTATATTTCTATCAATATTTAAACTGTCTGTTGTAATATCTTTATATCCAATGTCTTCTTCTAAAAATTCTAAAATTTTTTTTCTTAAGAAACTGTTATCAAGCAAACTTCAGACCTCAAAATGGTCTTATGATTACTAAAATAACAATTAAAATTAGTAAGATAGTTGGTACTTCATTGTACATCCTGAAAAATTTTCCTGATTTATTACAGATATCTTTTTCAAACTTTCTTCTTATATATTCATTATGAAAGAAAAAAATTGATAATAAAATTACAAATGCTATTTTTGCATGTAACCATCCACCAGATTTTAAAAGTTCTGGATTTAGTATTATCATTGATATTCCAGATATAAATGTTAATAAAAATGCTGGAATACCTATAAAGTAAAAAAGTTTCTTTTCCATAATTTTAACTACTTTAATAAAATTTAAATTGTCTTTATTTTCAGCATGATATACAAATAAACGTGGTAAATAAAATAAAACAGCCATCCAAGATACCATAAAAATTATATGAATAACCTTTAACCATAAATACATCATAAACTCCTAAAACGATCTTTTAAATATTTTATACGATTTAATAAATTTTTGTTTGATTATATTGAAAAAGGAAAATATAATATATAAAAAGTTTGAGGTAAAAGAGATGAAAAAAATATTAGCTTTAATATTTACTCTTTATTTAGGAGTGTTTTTTAGTGTAGATTTAAGTTATGGAAGGGCTGGAAAAGGTATCTCAACCCATTTTAGAAGTTATAAAGCTCAAGATTTTAACAGGGCAAATAAGCCTTCAAATCAAACACCAATTTATTTAGGTCAAAAACAACAGCAAACATTCCAACTACAGCAAAAACCTTCATTTTTTAGTAATCCGATATTTAAATACTTAATTGGTGGTTTAATTTTTGGTGCTTTACTTTCATTGCTTTTAGGTTATGGATTACATTTCTCTACGCCAGGACTATTAGAGATAATTTTAATAATAGGGATTATCTATCTATTATTTAGATTTTTATCAAAAAGAAGAGAAGAACCTGCGTATGCAACAGGTACAACTCTATCACCTTCCATATCTCAAATAGGTAATCTATCTCAAACTTCCTCAGATATATACATAAACGAAGACCTTATTATCAATCTTACAAGAAGTACTTTCTATGATATTCAAAAAGCATGGTCAGAGGGAGATTTAACTGAAGTTAAAAACTTTTTGACAGGAAGGATGTATAACTATCTTGAAAATCAACTTCAAGAACTAAAATCAAAAGGATTGAAAAATATTATAAAAGATCCAAAAATTGATAATATTGAGATTGTTCATGTTGAAGAAGAAGAAAGTAATAAGGTTGTTATCGTAAAAATAGATGCCCATATAATTGATTATATAGTAGATAAAGATGATAATATTGTAGAAGGTAATAAGTATAATCCAGTATACTTTACAGAGTATTGGGCGTTTGTGGGTAAAGCTTTAGATTGGAAACTAGATGATATAAAGCAGATTGAAGATGTATAAATTGATAATTTTATGGAGTTTAATAATGGTTTTATTATTTGAGAATGTTGTTGAAGCAAAAGAAAATATTGTAATAAAAAAGTTAAAGAATGGTACTACCGTAGTTATAAAACCGAGAGATGATACTTCCGCAGTAGCTGTTCAAGTATGGTTTGGTGTAGGTTCAATATATGAAAAAGATAATGAAAGAGGACTATCCCACTTTTTAGAACATATGCTTTTTAATGGAACAAAGTATACAAAACCAGGAGAGATAGAGTTTGAAGTAGAGAAAAAGGGTGGTAGTATAAATGCTGCTACAAGTTTTGATTTTACTTATTACCATATAGAAATAGGAAGTATATTCTGGAAAGATGCTTTAAAATACCTTTACTATATGACAACACAACCATCTCTTTCTGATGATATGGTAAAAAAGGAAAAACCTATAGTTTTAGAAGAGTTAAATAGACATTTAGATGACCCTAAAAATATTTTATGGGATACATACTATAACTTAGCATATCTTAAAAGTGATTATAAACATCCGGTTATAGGTTATAGAGAAACTATTGAAAACTATACACCAAAATTAGTAAGAAACTATTTTTACTCACACTATACGCCATCAAATACGACAGTTGTAGTAGTTGGAAATGTTAAGTTAGAGGAAGTATTAAAAGAAATTGAGAATACTTTTGGTAAGGTAAAAGGTGAGTTTTATAAGCCACCGGAAGTTTTACTTGAAGATAATATCAATGAAGTAAGATTTAAAGAAATAAGAAAAAAACAGATAACAAGAGCTTATGTTGCAATAGGTTGGCAAGCCCCACCAATAAAAGATAAAAATTCTTTTGCTCATGCTGTTTTAGAAGAAATATTACTAAATGGAAAAAGTTCTGTTATGTATCAAAAGATAAAAGAAGAAGGATATGTCCAAAGTATATATGGAGGATATTTAAGCCATAAAGGGACAAGTCAGTTTCTAATTTACTTTGTAACAACTGAAGATAAAGTAGAGAAAGCTAAACAGAGAATTTTTGAAATTTTAAAAGGTTATCAAAAAAAAGGTTTCCCAAAAGAAGAAATAGAAAATGCAAAGAAAAGAATAGTAAATAGAGAAATTTTTTCCAAGGAAGAGGTAGATAACGAAGCAGATTCTATAGGTTATTCTATAACACTAACAGGTTATATTAAGTATGAATTAAAATATTTAGATAACATTAAAAAAGTAAAAAAAGAAGAAGTAGACAACATTATAAAACGTTTTAAAGATAATAACTACGTAGAAGTTAGACTACTACCTGAAAATGTCCCTGTAGCTCAGTAGGATAGAGCACTAGATTCCTAATCTGGAGGTCGGCGGTTCGAATCCGCCCAGGGACATTTTTATTTGGAGATTGAATGATTGAAAATATAGGGCAATTTTTATCTAATTATGGATATATTACTGTTTTTATAGGGACTTTTTTAGAGGGGGAGTTGTTTCTTTTAGTAGCAGGATTTTTTGTAAAGCATGGTTTTTTATCACCTATTCCTACAGTTGTTTTTTCAATATTAGGAGCTTTATCTCATGAACTTATGTATTTTTTTATAGGTAAGTGGAAAGGTAGACACTTTTTACTTGGAAATAAATATACAAAAAGAAAGTATATAAAAGCTAAAAAACTTGTAGAGAAGTATGGCACATTATCTATATTTTTAGTTAGGTTTATATATGGTATGAGGATTGTATCTATGACACTTTTAGGTGCAACTGGTTATAACATGTATAAGTTTATTTTTTTTAATATCATTTCTTTAATAATTTGGTCAGTTTTCTTTTTATTTATTGGATATATCTTTGGTCATATAGCTACGTTAATTTTTGGAGAGGTTAGAAATTACTTTTTATTAGCAGGTATAATTGTTATACTTCTTGGTTTTTTATTGTACATATTCAAAAAAGAAAGGAGAGAGTGATGAAAGATTTAGTAACTGTGGAAGACCTTTCTATAGAGGAAATTCACCATATTTTTGAGATTGCTAAAAGTTATAAAGTTAGATATAAGAATGGAGAGAAAAAATTTAACGATTTAAGAGGTAGAAGTGTACTTCTTGTTTTCTTTGAAAATTCTACAAGAACAAGAACATCTTTTGAACTTGCAGGTAAAATACTTGGTGCTGATACCATAAATATTTCATCTTCTTCAAGTTCTGTAAAGAAAGGAGAAACATTATACGATACTGTTAAAACCATTGAGGCTATGGAAACAGATTTTATAGTACTGAGACATTATATGTCTGGTGCTGCCAAAATAGTAGCCAAGTCTGTTAAGTCTCATGTAATAAATGCAGGTGATGGAACCAATCAACATCCTTCACAAGCTTTATTAGATACATTTACAATTTTAGAAAAAAAGAAACGTTTAGAAGGGTTAAAAATTGCTATAGTGGGAGATATACTACATAGTAGAGTTGCAAGATCTGATATAAAGATATTTAAAAAACTTGGTGCAGAAGTTACATTATGTGGTCCTGTAACAATGATACCAAGGAATGCTTAT
>JBBIPN010000068.1:0-5332 GCA_037442825.1 Sulfurihydrogenibium sp.
AAAACTAAAATTTAAATAACTGTATATTTTTATATCGTTTCTTGAAAGAAATAGTTTAGCTTTTTTTATACTTTCATCTAACTCTTTTCTTGAGAAAACAATTATTTTTTCTCTATCAAACTGCCCTATTATAAGAGATTTTTGTAATATAAAATTATTGAAAGTTATATCATCAAAGTTAGCTAAAATCTTTCTAACTTTTAGAATATCTTCATTTTCAAATGTATCATCATTTACAAAAATTTTTAAAAAGTTTTCATTATTTATTTCTTTATCTGAAAATAATTTTCCTTTTTCATCCACAACAAAACTTTTACCATTTATTAAAATAATAGCAAATGGTATTCTTTCTTTTACTATTATAGTTATTTCTCCTAACTGAGGTTTTAGTATCTTAACTTCATCTATAAACTTAAAATTTCTTAACTTTTTATTTATTCTATCTTCAGATACAAAAAACCAATTTTCACTTTTAAAAATATTCTTTATATCTTCTTGATTTAGTTTATCAGTACCAACAACATTTATATTTTTTATTGATATTATATCTTTAATAAGTGGTAAAGTAGGAGAAAAGTATCCTAATGCAGCACATAACCCTATCCATAAACTAAAAAGTAATATTTTTTTCATCTGTTTATTTTACTTTTTATTAATATATCTACAAGTTTTGTAAAGTCTATACCTTTTATTGCTACAGCTTTAGGAAGAAGACTAAACTCAGTCATCCCTGGAATAGTATTTACCTCAAGAATATAAGGTTTTTTATCTTCACTAAGTATTATGTCTACTCTTGCTGCTCCTTCACATCTTAAAACGTTATAAACAGTCAATCCTAAGTTTTGGATATTTCTGTATAAATCATCTTCTAATAGTGCAGGGCATATATACTTTGTTTTTCCTGTTATGTATTTATTATTGTAATCATAAAATCCTTCTTCTACAACTACTTCTACGATATCATAAACATTTCCATCAATAATACTTACAGTTAGCTCTCTTCCTTTTATAAAATCTTCTATCAATACTTCACTATCAATATTAAAAACATCCTTTAAGACATTTTTATACTCTTCTAAATTTTTAGTTATATACACACCTATTGAAGAACCTTCTGTTGGTGCTTTTACAACACAAGGAAATGTAGGAACATACTGTAATGCATCTTCTATACTGAGAAAAAATTTCCACTTAGGAGTAGGAATATTAAAACTTTCCAAGTACATTTTTGTTAAAATTTTGTCCATAGCTATCACACTTGTTTTCATTCCAGAACCTGTATAAGGTATATTTAAAAAATCTAAAATAGCTTGTATAGTTCCATCTTCTCCACCTTTTCCATGTAAAGCTATAAAAGCAATATCTGGTTTATACTCTATTATGCTTCTAATAAAATTCTCCCTTTCTATAATATCAAAAACTTTATAGTTATATCCTAAATTTTGTAAAGCTTTCTCGACTGCTTTACCGCTTTTTATAGATATCTCTCTTTCTTTGGAATAACCTCCATATAACAACGCTACTTTAATCAATAATCTTAACCTCTCTTTCCAAATTAATATTAAACTCATCTTTTACTTTCTTTTCGGTTAACTCTAACAATTTTATTAAATCTTTAAACTTAGCATTTCCGTAGTTGACTAAAAAGTTAGCATGTTTCTCTGAAAATCCTATATCTCCAATCTTAAAACCTTTTAAACCTACATCTTCTATAAGCTTCCCAGCAAAAAAGCCCTTTGGATTTTTGTAGGTAGAACCTGCTGTTGGAAGATTTAAAGGCTGTTTTTTGTTTCTATCTAAAAGATGTTCTTTAATTAATTTTGTGATATCTTTTTGACTTTCTTTTAATCTTAATCTTACTTTGTATACAAATCCTTCATTTTGAAACTGAGTGTATCTATAACTAAAATTTATTTCTTCTTTTTTAGAATAAACTAATTCTCCTTTTTTATTTATCCACCATACACCTTCAACTATATCAAATATCTCACTACCGTATGCACCAGCGTTCATTGCAACAGCTCCACCAACTGTAGCAGGTATCCCAGATAAATTTTCAAATCCTTCTAAATTGTATTTCTTAACTAAAGAAACGATTGTTTTAAAACTGACACCCGCTTCTACATTAATATAGAAATATTCTTTATCTTTTTCCATTTCTAGTTTTTTTAAATTTTTAGAATTTATAAACACTCTCTCTATTAAAATATCAGAAAATATAAGATTACTACCTAATCCAAGATAAAAAACGTTTTCATAATAATCTAGTATATTTTTAACTTCTTCGATATTTTTAGGAAAGTATAATATTTTACCTTTTCCACCAACTTTTATAGTGCAAAAATATTTTAAATTTACATTTTCTTCATGTTCTATATGTTTTAATTTCATCTAATATATTTTCTACAATTTTTTTATCACTGTCAAATATTGCATATTTTTTTATCTCTTTATTTAATAAAGCTAAATCTTTTTTAAAAGCTTCTTCTATAGACTTTTTTAATTTCTCTTCATCTAACTCTTTTTCTTCTATCAAATCACAGAGACCTTTTTCATAGAGCCATTTTACATTGTAGTACTGATGGTTTGATGCTGCATAAGGGTAAGGTATAAATATTGTATATTTACCAAAACAAAGTATTTCATTTACACTACTTGAACCAGCCCTTGATATAACTATATCACTCTTTATGTAAAGTTCTTCAATGTTATCTACATAATCGTAAACAGTAAGATTTTTTATATTTGGAATATCTATATCCCACTTACCTTTTATTAAAATGATATCTGTATCTATCTTTGATGCTATATTTATAGTAATTTGAGAAAGTTTTTTAGAACCTTGACTACCACCTAATACAAGTATAGTTTTTCTTTCGTTTGGTATATACGTATAACTTTTTGCTTTTTCAACTAAAATTTTTCTAAGTGGTAAACCTGTTAGTATAGTTTTACTTTCTTTGAAATAATTTTTTGAGTTTTTAAATGTTATAAATATTTTTCTGCTAAAAAGAGATAAAATTCTGTTTGAATAGGATGGAATTGAGTTTTGCTCATGGATAAAAAGTGGTGTTTTCGTTAAAAAACTTGCTATTCCGAGTGGAATAGAAGTATAACCACCAAAACATATTGAGATATCAGGTTTTTCTTTTCTTAAAATTTTTAAAACCCTAAGAGTTGTCTTTATTAATGAAAAGATTCCTAACATTTTACCTATTAAACCTTTTCCTCTAACGGCTTTCATTGGGTATAAATATTCTTCATCTGCTGGAAAAGATTTCTTGTTTTCAATACCATTTGTTGTTCCAATGTAGTATACTTTAAAACATTTATCTTTTAAGTACTCTGCTACAGAAAAAGCAGGATAAAAATGACCACCTGTACCACCACCAGATATAAAAACTTTCATTTTCTCACCGCCATAACAGTATTATTTGGTTCCTTTGATATCCTAAGTAGTATACCTATATAGATAAATGACATTATTAGAGAAGAACCTCCATAACTAATGAAAGGAAGCGTAAAACCTGTAGAAGGCATTAAGTTAAGTGTGACTAACATATGAAATATAGCATTTAAGGCTAAAATGTAGGTAATACCTACACCAAGAAGTTTTGTAAAAAGATTGTCTTTTTCTAATGAAATCGTTATTCCTCTATAAAAAATTATACTAAATAAAAGTATAACAAATAACGTTCCTATTACTCCTGTTTCTTCACCTATAAGGGCAAAAATATAGTCTGTATGAATTTCAGGAAGATATTTAAGTTTTTGTGTTCCCATACCTATTCCTTCACCAAGTGGACCACCTTTAACAAAAGCAACTAAAGATTGAAAAGCTTGATATCCTTCTTTTGATGAAGGATCTGGATTTAACAGTCCTTTAAATCTACTTATAGCATAATTACTTCTTAATATGAAAAATACAAAGAAAGCAGGTAATATTATAAAAACAGGAAAAAGTATATATCTTAATTTTGCTCTTGTATAGAAAAGTAAAATAAGCGTTAAAAAAGCTATAAAAAGAGCAGCTCCTTTATGTGGTTGAAGAGCTATTAGTATCATTACAACTAATAATACAGAGTAAACTAAAATAACAGGTTCTTTTTTATCTAAAATATCATCTTTTCTACTTAAATACTTTGCTAAGAATAAAACCATTGCAAACTTCATAAACTCTGATGGCTGAAATTTAAAAAATCCTAAATTTATCCATCTATGAGTATGGGTAGAATCTGTAGGAAGTGCATAAACAGATATCAGTAAAAATAAAGCTAAGATAAATATAAGATAAGCATTTTTTTCCCAAAAATGCATAGGAGTTAAATATGCTCCTACTAAAAAAATAGAAGCTATAGTAATAGCTAACAGATGTCTTTTAAGATAATGTAATGTATCTGTAGTTGCAGTATATGTAGCACTGTATATAAAAACAACACCTAATATTACAAGAAGGATAAAAGCTACAAATATATACCAATCAAAATATTTACTTCTAACCATCTAAGTTCATAACGATTTTTTTGTACTTATCTCCCCTATCTGAATAGTTTTTAAACATATCAAAACTTGCACAGCCAGGGGAAAAAAGCACTGTAGATCCACTATTTTTTGCTTCATTATAAGCATTGTAAACAGCCTCTTCTAAACTATCAGATAAAATCCCAACACTAAATTTATCTATCATACTTTTTATCTGTCTTTTATCTCTTCCTATGATAAAAGCTTTTTTTATTTTACTTTTTGCTATATCAGATATTTTAGAAAAATCTCCACCTTTGTTTATTCCACCTAAAATTAGCACAACATCATTATCAAAACTTTCTACTGCTTTTTCAACAGCTTGAACAGTTGTAGATTTAGAATCATTGTAAAACTCTACATTACCTATTTTTCTAACAAACTCTATTCTATGTGGAAGAGGTTTGAAATTTTCTATCTTTTTTAAAATATCATCTAAATCTTTATTTAAAATATAACCTGTAAGTATACAAGCCATAATATTCTGTAAATTATGTAATCCTACTAACTGGGTTCTTACTTGTATCTCCTTTTTTAGATTTCCATCTTTTAAAATAAGATTATACACATTAAAACTATTTTCTTTTTTTGTGTCAACTAAATATATACCGTTAACTTTCTCTTTTAATGAAAAGTAGTAAACGTTTGATCTTGGTTTAATATTTCTTAAATATTGGTCATCATAGTTTAAGATTGCAAAATCTTCTTCTGTTTGGTTTTTAAAAAGTTTTAATTTTGAAAGTCTATAATGTTTTTCTTTCTTATGCCAGTCTAAATGGTCTGTTGATATATTTAAAATAATTGCTATCTT
>JBBIPN010000069.1:0-5238 GCA_037442825.1 Sulfurihydrogenibium sp.
CTACAGCTACAACTTCTCCAATTTGAGGTTTTTCTTTTGCTGTATCTGGAATTATAATACCAGCTGGTGTTTTTGCTACATCTTCCTCTACTCTCTTAATAACAACTCTGTCATAAAGAGGTCTTAATTTTGCCATACCTTTTTACCTCCTTTTATAGATTTTAGTTTATTTATAAATAATATATCATGTTTTAAATTTTTGTCAAGTATCTTGACTTGGTTAAAATCATATTTATTGACAATAATAAACTAAAGTTTTAGAAAATTTAAAATAAAGTAATTTTTTAAATATTAAAAATGTACAGATTAGATATTAGGTAATATCAAAAAAGTATAAAGCCGAATGATTAGAGAAAACAAAGAATACAAGATGAAAGAAAGAAGTATTGAAGCAGTTAATTATCTACATTTTACAAACAAATATAAAATCTCAAAGATTATTAAAATTTTAGAAGAATACCTGTTTATAAAAATAGGAAACTTTTCTAAAGATACTTTTTATTACCAAAAGAAAACTAAAAAAATATAAAACTAACTTATATATAAAGTAGACTTTCAGAAGGATATAAACAAAAATATTTTTTTTATCAAAAAGACAAACTAATTATTATTTATATTGAGGTTCCAAAAGCTCTTTGGGAGAAATACATTATATTTTTAGGTCAAAGGTAGTCCTTCAGCCATTTTCTTAATAATTTTTGGAACACCATCAACAAAGACTTGAAAAATTTTTTCTATTGTGGTATAATACTAGTCTGTATTTATGAGTCGCTAGCTCAGTCGGTAGAGCACCGGTCTTTTAAACCGGTGGTCCTGGGTTCGATTCCCAGGCGACTCATATATTAAATATGGCCCCATCGTCTAGCCTGGCCTAGGACACCGGCCTTTCACGCCGGCGACACGGGTTCGAATCCCGTTGGGGTCATTTTTCTATTTTTCTTATAACTGGATTAAAAGCCTTTGAAGATACTAAAACTTCATCACCTATAGAAAATTCTTGGTTGCATACTATCTCTATAAGATTTCCACCAACATCTACAGTTAAAATATTTACATTTTCATCTTTTTTAACATCAAGGACAATACCATAGAAAGAAAATTTTCCAGATATATTCTTTTCTATAAATACATCCCTTGGACTTCCCTGTTTTGAGATTTTACCATTTTCAATAAATATCACTCTATCTGCAAGTTTAAATATTTCCGATTTATCATGTGATACTAGTAAAGTTGTTAAACCATAATCTTTATGGATGTTTTTTAGTTCATTCTGTAAAGTTAAACGAAGATTGTAATCCAAAGCAGATAATGGTTCATCTAAGAGTAAAAGTTTTGGTTGCCTCGCTATAGCTCTTGCAAGTGCTACTCTCTGTTTTTGACCTCCTGATAACGTGTTAGGATATCTATCTTTTAGTCCTTCTAGCTTAAACATCTTAAGAATTAAATAAACTTTTTCTTTATCTCTTTTGTCCATACCATAAGCTATGTTTTCATAAACAGTCATATTTGGAAACAATGCATAGTTTTGAAAAACTAACCCAACTTTCCTTTTCTGTGGTGGAAGATTTATATTTTTATAACTATCAAAATAGATAGAATCACAAACTCTTATTATTCCTTTATCTGGTTTTTCTAATCCTGCTATTATTCTTAAAATAGTAGTTTTTCCAGCTCCAGATTTTCCAAACAAAGCTAAAAACTCTTTTTCTTGTATCTCAAAACTAACTTCTAACTTAAAAACACCTTTAGAACTAAATAAGCTTTTTTCAATGTCTATCAGTATCATCTTAGTATTTAATTTCAAAACGTTTATTAAACATATACACTACCAATAAAATAAAGAAAGAGAAACCTAAAAGAACAGCTGAATAAATATGGGCTTTTGTAAAATCTAAACTTTCAACAGCATCGTATATAGCAATAGAAACAACCTTTGTTTCGCCTTCTATACTTCCTCCAATCATCAAAACAACACCAAACTCCCCAACAGCATGAGCAAAAGATAAAGTCATTCCTGTAATTAAAGCAGGTTTTATATTTGGTAAAATTACTTTAAAAAATGTAATTAATTTTGATTTTCCTAAAGTATATGAAGCTTCTATAATATCTTTATCTATAGATTTTAATCCAGAGATTAAAGGATGAACCATAAAAGGAATACTAAATATGATAGATGCAATAACTATTCCTTCAAAGTGAAATGCAAGTTGATGTCCAAAAAATTTTTCCCAAAAAGACCCTATAAACCCATTTTTCCCAAGTACTAAAAGCATATAAAATCCCAAAACAGAAGGCGGTAAAACTAAAGGAAGTGAAACAACTACCTCTAATATTGGTTTAAATTTAAGTTTTGAAAATGTAAGAAAATAAGCAATAGGTAAACCTAAAATTAGTAAAAGTACAGTTGTTATAGTAGCAAGTTTAAATGTTAAAATAAACTCTGTCATTTTTCAACCTCAATAAATATATTGGTAGGTTTTAGATGACAGAAAACTTTGTCTCTAACCTTTAAATCTAAAATCTCAAGTTGTTTGGTTAATAAAAAAGATATAAATGTATTTTCATTTGCTTTTAAATATATTTTAGATAAAAGATTTCCTTTTTCAATTTCAACAATTTCACTTTCAAAAGCATTTATAAGGTTATTATCTTTATCTTTTAGGATCAAAATATCAAAGTTATTAAAAACCATATTTATACTTTCTCCAACTTTCAAATATGATACTGTTTGGGGTGTTTCTGCTACTACACAGGAAAAGTTCCCAATCTCTGTTGAAAGCTCAATAACTGAAAAATATTTAGATTGCTGAAAGTTTACTATTTTACTCCTTAGCTTATTCAATATTTTCTCCTGGTAAAATAAAACCATACTTATTCATTATTTTTCTTGTTTCAGGTGTAAACATAAAAGTAAAAAATCTTCTTGCTGTTTTAAATTTCTCTTTATCTGATGATACATTTTTTAATATAGCTACTCCTTGAGTTATTCTACCATGACAACTTTCTGGTAAAAGATAATAATTTCCCATTTTTGAAAGTTTTTCACTTTTTGCAAGGGAAAGGGCAACAAATCCTACATCTGCTGTTCCTAATATTATATACTGGACCGTTTGTGATATATTCTCTCCTAATACCAATTTATATTTTACCTTTCCAAAAATATTATAATGTTCTAAACATTCTTTTGCTGCTTTTCCATATGGAGCATGTTCCCAATTTGCAATAGCTAATTTACTAACCTTAGGATCTAATGTAACATTTATGCCTTTATTTACATCTATACCATTACCTTTTAAGGTATACATAACAATTCTACCAACAGCATAAGGTTTTATTTCAGAAATAACTAAACCTTGCTCTTTTAGTTTTTCTACATAATCCATATTTGCAGAAAAATATACATCAAAAGGAGCACCATTTACAATTTGGTTATAACCTTTACCTGAAGAACCATAAATTATTTTAATTTTATCTTTAGGATATTTACTTTCATACAACTTTTCTATCTCGTTAAAAGCATAGATAAGATCTGAAGCAGCATATAATGTAATTTCTCCAGAAAACGCTTTAATAAAAAATAATAAAGAAAAAATAAATATAATCTTAACCATAACTACCTCAAATAGCAATATTCTATTATATTGTAAAAAATTTATGTCAAAAATGTCAATTCAGTTATCACTAATGTTGAAAAAGAATTGTCTATAAAGATACTTTGTAAATAGTTTTTACAATTTCAGATGTGGTAGATTTAGTTTTAATGATTTGTTCCTAACAAAATTCTTAAGAGGTCTGGAAATTTGGAAGATAAAAGCTCGTGTAAGAATAACTCCTGTGGTTTTTGTTAACTTATCTTATAATAGAATGAAAGAGATTTCAAGAAAGAAAGTTTTTTGCTGAAGGATACTGTTAAGTTATAACTTGCCACAAATAATATAATTTGGTTTATAATTTATAGAAAATTTTTCGAAAAAAATAAAGATGGTAAAAAAAATTATATTTAGTTTACTTTTATATATAGGTTTTTCATTTGCAGAAATACCTTATGGTGAGTGTTTTATTAAAGCATCTTATGAGTACGACATACCTTATCAAATATTAGTCGCTATAGCAAAAGTAGAATCTGGATTTAGACCTTTTGTTATAAACATAAATCAAAATGGGAAATCTGTAAAAGTTATAAACCCTAAATCTTTACAAGAAGCTGTAGTGTATCTTCAGTATCTTCATCAAAATGGATTTAATTATGATGTAGGTGTAGGACAGATAAATGTTTCAAATATAAAAAGGTTAGGCTTAAATCCTGTTGATCTTTTAAACCCTTGCAACAATATAAAAGTTTCAGCTTACATACTAAAAGAAAATATAAATAAGTACGGTCTTTCTTGGGAAGCTATCTGGAGATACAACGGTAGAAAAGATTATGCTTATAAAGTGTATAATGCTTTAATATCTATGGGGATTGTAGCTCGTAGATAATATTTTCAAAAATTTTATCCTGTAAGTCAAACATAATTTTTTCATCTTCTTCACTTCTTTCATGGTCATATCCTAAAAGATGTAGTATTCCATGAATTAGCAATCTTAATACTTCTTCTTTTAATGTAAATCCTATTTCTTTTGCTTGTTTTTTTGCATAAGGTAGTGAGATGATAACGTCTCCAAGAACTTTATATTTATAACCTATTGTCTCTTCTTGTGGAAAAGATAAAACATCTGTAGGCTTATCTTTTCCTCTCCATTGTTTATTTATTTCTCTTATTGTTTCATCGTCTGTTAATGTTATACTTACTTCAACGTTTTTTAATTCTAACTCTTTTAATATTTTTTCTACATATACCTTAATAAGCTTTTTTGAAATCTCTCTACTATTTACTTCTTTATTTATTAAGATATTATTTGCCGTTTTCTTCTTCATATTTACTATATGCCTCTATTATTCTTTGAACTATAGGATGTCTTACTACATCTTTCTCACTAAATTTTGTAAATCCAATACCTTTAACACCTTCAAGGATTTTTATTGCTTCTACTAAACCAGATTGTGTAGATTTTGGTAAATCTATCTGAGTTACATCTCCAGTTATTACAGCTTTTGAACCAAAACCTATTCTTGTAAGGAGCATTTTCATCTGCTCTCTTGTTGTATTTTGCGCTTCATCAAGTATTATAAAAGCATCGTTTAATGTTCTACCTCTCATAAATGCAAGGGGAGCTACTTCTATTACTTTTTTCTCT
>JBBIPN010000070.1:0-5165 GCA_037442825.1 Sulfurihydrogenibium sp.
TTTTCAACTACAGAGTAATCACCTTCAAGAGCTATTATACTTGCTACTTGTATAGGTGTAAACATTCCATAGTCTAAGTAACTTTTTAATCTTTTTAAATTGTAAACTAACGTTTTATTTCCGAGTACAAAACCTACTCTCCAACCAGCCATAGAAAACCCTTTTGTTAAAGAATAGGTTTCTACAGCGATATCTTTTGCTCCTTCTACTTGAAGAATACTTGGTGCTTTGTATCCATCATAACAAAGGTCTCCATAAGCTAAATCATGAACTATCCATAAATTTTTCTTTTTAGCAAATCTTATAATCTCCTTGAAAAATTCAATATCAACAGTCATTGTTGTTGGATTGTTAGGGAAGTTTAAAATTAAAACTTTAGCTTCTGGATATGAATCTTCATAAGTTTCATATATATTTTTTAAGAATTTTTCTTGTTTTTCTGAATCATTTCCTTCAAATGGAAGAGGTACTGTTAATACACTTGCTCCAGCTATAACAGGTGCATAGTAATGAATAGGATAACGTGGACTTGGAACCATTGCAATATCTCCAGGTTCCAGCATTGCAAGCATTAAGTGGGCTAAACCTTCTTTTGAACCTATTGTCATTATAACTTCTTCTTCAGGATTAAGATCCACATCGTATCTTTTTTTGTAAAAATCCGCTATAGCTTTTCTTAGCCTTGGTATTCCTTGAGACATTGAGTATCTATGTGTTGTTTTCTTTTTAGCAGATTCGCACAGTTTATCTATTATATGTTGTGCAGGTGGTAAATCAGGGTTTCCCATTCCCAAATCTATAATGTCTTCCCCTTCTTTTCTAAGTCTTGCTTTTAAATCATTCACAACAGCAAAAACATATTGTGGTAATCTTTTAATCCGTGGAAACTCTTCTATCATTATTACATCTCCTTTTAAAAATTATTCTAAAACGTTTAAAGGATTTATTGGATTTATATTTTCTCTAACTTCAAAGTAAACACCACAACTATCAGAGTTTTTAAGTTTACCAGCTCTTCCAATTGTTTCACCTTTACTCACTACTTGTCCTTCTTTAACGTCTACTTCATCTAGATAACCGTATACTGTAGTTAATTTATTACTATGTCTTATAACAACAAGATTATTAAATGTTTTTATTGTATCTCCTACGTATATTACTTTTCCATCTTCTGCTGCTTTTACATCTTTACCACACTCAGTTTCAATATCTATACCTAAATGTCTAACATGTTCATCATTACGGAAATTAGCAACAATATTACCTCTAACTGGCCAAGATAGTTTGATACCATTTGTTATATTTATTCCATACTCTCTTTTTGTTTCAACTTGTTCTGGTAATATGGGCTTTTCTTCTGTATTTTTCTTTTGAACTTCCTCTTTACTACTATCTACTGCTATAATTTCAGATTTTGTAGGAATTTTTAAAATTTGGCCAAAATAAATTTTTCCATTTTTTAAATGATTGATATTTTTTATATCTTCTTTTTTTACATTAAATTTTTTAGATATTTTTTCTAATGTATCACCTCTTTTAACTTTGTATTTTAAAATAGAAGTAAATGAAGAAACTTTTTCTTCTTTCTCACCTTCAGTTTTTAAACATATCTGTTGTCCTGCTTCTACAGTAGACTTATTTAGGTTATTTATGCTTTTAATTTTTTCTGCTGGTATACCAAACTCTTTAGATATATCTGAAAGTTTTGTTGATTTTGTAGGTTTATATATCAAGATACAATTTGAATCTATATTTTCTTTTTTCTCTCCTATACATACTTTTTCACCTGCTTTGAGCCATTGATTTGAGTTTATATCATTTAGTTCTTCAAGTATTTTAACATCTATACCTAATTTTTTTGATACATGTTTTAAAGTTCCTCCTTTTTTTAATACATAAATTTCACATTTAGATAGGTTTCTTTTTACAACTTTTTTACCTTTTAATGGTATTTTAAGTTCATCACCAGCGAATATCTTTTCATCATTTATTCCGTTGTATTCCATAATTTCTTTTACAGTGATTCCATATTTTTTAGCTACGGTTTCTAAGGTATCACCCCTTTGAACTGTATAAATCTCTTCTTGAGCTTTTGATTTTGAAGTTTTATTGGAAGGTATTTCTAATTTCATACCTTCCCTTAATTTTCTTTCATCTTTTATATTGTTTAATCTCTTAATCTCTTCAACTGAAACATCAAATTTTTTTGAAATGCTTTCTAATGTATCACCTTTTCTTACTGTATAACTCTCTGCAAAAGCTAAAGCTGGAAGTAGGAAAGAAAAGATAGCATATTTAATATTCAATCTTAAAATCATTGTGTTCCTCCGTTTTGTCAATAAATTCATATCTTATTCCATTTACATTTGCCAAGGGTGGTCCATTTTCTATAGCTTCAAAGAAAATTTTCAATATTTCTTCTTCTCCTTCTGCTAAAACTTCAACTGTTCCATCTGGTAGATTTCTAACATATCCTTTTATACCATATTTATCTGCTTTATCTTTTACAAATCTTCTAAAGCCAACACCTTGGACTCTTCCTGCAAAGATGATATGTAAAAGCATTATTTTCCCTCCTTGATAAAATCTTTTAAATAGTCAACAAAATCTTGAGGTTTATTGATATCAAATTTTAAATTAAAATCGTAATAATCAGTTATAATACCTGTTAAATTTTCTTTTTCATTGATTAAATCTCTACCTTCTTCTTTTCTTATTACTTCAAACTTTTTAAAACCAATAAAACTTTTGAAACCTTCAACGATTATTATATCAATATCTGAATCAATCATATTAATTAATTGTTTTAAACTATAGTCTTCCATTCTTTTATAGTGTGTTATTTTAAAAGGGGAAGCTATAATTACTTCATCTGCTCCTGCTTGATAAATTTTATAACTGTCTTTTCCTTCTGTATCCGTCTTTGCTTTACCTTTAGGATCGTGTTTTATATATGCTACTTTAAAACCTTCTTTTTTCAAAATATTAACAACTTTCTCGATAAAAGTTGTTTTTCCACTATTATGGGCACCACTTATAATAACTACTTTTTTATCCATGTGTATGCTTAATTAAAGTATATATTGTTTTTTTAAGATTTTTTCTATCAACTACCATATCTATCTGACCTTTTTCAAGAAGGAATTCAGATTTTTGAAAACCTTCAGGAAGTTGTTGCCTAATAGTTTGTTCTATGACTCTTGGACCAGCAAAACCAATTAATGAGTCTGGTTCTGCTATTATTATATCTCCTAAAAAAGCAAAGCTTGCAGACACACCTCCCATTGTGGGATCTGTAAGGACAGATATATATAAAATTCCAGCTTTGTTTAGTCTATCGACAGCTATAGATGTTTTTGCCATCTGCATAAGAGAAACGATACTTTCTTGCATTCTCGCTCCACCAGAAGTAGCAACAGATATAAATGGAATTTTTTTCTCAATAGCAAACTCAACACCTCTAACAAATTTAGCACCTACAACACTTCCCATACTTCCACCCATAAAGTTAAAATCCATAGAAGCAATAACTACTTCTCTATCAAAGATCATTCCATGGGCTATTATTATTGCATCATTTAAACCAGTTTTTTCTTGTGCTTCCTTTAGTCTATCTTTATACCTTTTTGTATCTTTAAAACCTATAATATCAAAAGGTTTTATTTTAGGAAATAGATCGTATGTAAAAATATTATCAAGAAGTGAGCTTACCCTTTCTTTAGCATTTAATCTAAATGTATAACCACAGTGGGGGCAGATTTTTAAGTTTTTTATTAAATCTTCTATATAAAGTAGACTTTTACATTTTTCACATTTGATCCAGCTTCCTTCTTCTATTTTAATGCCTCTTTTCTTTATATTTTTAAGTTTATCTACAAAATCTTTTAATCCCATTTATCGATCTCCTTTTATATAAGCAAATGTAAGTATCCTATCGTCTATATTTCCATTTCTATAAGAAAAGTAATTTGTACTACATTTAGTACACTCATTTATGTTATAAACTATCTCTACTCCTAAATTTTTTAGTTTTTCTAAAAGTATTGAATTTAAATCTAAATAAGTTTTTTCATTAGATATTGTAATAAATCTTTTTGATATATTCAAACTTTTAATATCATCTGGTTTAAATTCGTAACAACAACTTTTAATAAAAGGTCCTATAAAAGCTTTAACTTTTCTATTTTTAAATAAGTAAAATCCGTTTTCAACTATACCAGCTAAAAGACCTCTCCATCCTGCATGAATAACAGCAAGTTCCTTATCATTGAAAATCACGATAGGAATACAATCAGCTGTTAAAACTCCTATTGGTATTAATTTTTTATCTGTGTATAAACCATCACATGGATTAGCTATATCTTCATTATATTTAATAACGACACTTGTATGTTTTTGATTTGGTATATAAATATCGCTAAAATCCAAAGTTTTTATAATTTTCAAACGGTTCTCTATAATTCTTTGATTTCCATCCTTTTTTTCTGTAACATATACAGCAATATTTTCAAATTCAAATTTTTTCATAAAAAAAATTATAACATTGGTTTTAAGTTGATTTAAATTAATTACAAAAAACTTAATTTAAGGTATAATTTAAACCGGTTAATATTTACAAACTAAATGAAAAAAGTTAATATAATAAATTAAAAATTTAAGGAGGTAAAATTCAATGGCTGATGAAAAAGTTTCTCGTAGGGATTTCCTTCTTTATGCTATGGGGGCATGGGTAGCTGTTGGTGTAGGTAGTGTTGTTTATAGTATGTATAAAACATGGGAACCTTTACCAGCAGTAAAAGCTCAAGCTACAACATCCTTTGATTTGTCAACAGTCCAGCCTGGAGAAATTAAGGTTGTATCATGGAGGGGTAAACCAGTTTTTGTACTTAGAAGAACTCCTGATATGACTAATTGTCAAGAAAGATCTGTAAAAGATGAGTATACGGTCGTAATGGGTATCTGTACTCACCTTGGATGTATTCCAAATTGGGAAGCTGATAAGAAAATATGGCATTGTCCTTGCCATGGTGGGGAATATGATGCATGTGGTAAAAACATATTTGGACCACCACCAAGACCATTAGATGTACCACCATTTAAAATTGAGGGAACAACTATTGTTTTAGGCGAAGAGGGACCTGAATATAAACAGATGAAAGAAAAAG
>JBBIPN010000071.1:0-5124 GCA_037442825.1 Sulfurihydrogenibium sp.
ATATAACAGCTATAGCATATGCACCTTCAAGCATTTTTGCAACATTTACAACAGTATCGAGAATGTCTCCATTATAAAGGTCTTCTATAAGATGAGCTATAACTTCTGTGTCTGTCTGAGACTTAAATTTATAACCTTTTTCTATTAGTTTTTCTTTTAAAGTAGAATAGTTTTCTATAATTCCATTATGAACTACAGCTACTGTTTCTTTTTTGCTTAAATGTGGATGTGCATTTTCTACAGATGGTGGTCCATGTGTGGCCCATCTTGTATGTGCTATACCTATTTTACCAGAAAGGTCTTTACCCCATATATGCTCTTGAAGGTCTTTTATCTTTCCTACTTGTTTTTCTACTTTTATTTTACTATTATCTAAAACAGCAATACCTGCTGAGTCATATCCCCTATATTCAAGTCTGAATAGTCCATGTAATAAAACAGGAACAGCTTTTCTATAACCAATATATCCAACTATACCACACATTAAATTTTCTCCCTTGCATTCATAATAATTTCTTTCATCTTTTTAACAGCTTCATATAAACCTAAGAATATTGCGTTTGCAATTATAGAATGTCCAATATTTAATTCTTCTATCTCTTTTATCTTTGCAATCTCTACAACATTTTGATAGTTTAACCCATGTCCTGCATATACTTTTAGGTTTTTTTCTCTTCCATACACAGCAGCTTTTTTTATCTTCTTTAATTCTATTTCTATATTCTTACCATAAGCGTTTGCATACTCACCAGTGTGTATTTCTATTGCGTTAGTACCTATTCTATAGGCAGATTCTATTTGTTTTATATCTGGATCTATAAATAAACTTACTGTTATACCATTTTCTTGTAAAGGTTTTATAAAGTCTTTTAAATACTCTTCCATAGATAAAACATCCAATCCACCTTCTGTTGTTATCTCTTGTCTTTTCTCTGGAACTAACGTTATATTGTTTGGTAATACTTCCAAAGCTACATTTTGCATTTCTAAAGTTGGTGCCATTTCAAGATTTATTGGTATATCTATATCTTTCAAAGCACATTTTAAACGAAACAGATCTTCGTCTTGAATGTGTCTCCTATCTTCCCTTAAATGTAATGTAATTTGATCTGCTCCAGCTTCTATCGCAATTAATGCACCTTTTATAGGATCTGGTTCGATGCCTTTTCTTGCTTCCCTTAACGTTGCTATATGGTCTATGTTTACACCTAATCTCATCTTATCCTTCCGATTTTAAAATTAAAAATGCTTCTTTTGCAGCTGTACTTTCAGCTTCTTTTTTTGATTTTCCTACACCAATAGTTTTTATATTACCAACTTCACATTCTACTGTAAATGTTTTGTCGTGTTCAGGTCCTTCTGATTTTATAAGTGTATATTTTGGTATTTTACCATATGTTTTTTGAGTTTCAATCTGTAAAAGAGATTTGTAATCCCTTGGTAAATTTTCTTCCTTTATATCTCTTAAAAGTTGATTTAAAAAAATTTTATTAAAAATTTTTCTTGGTATAGTGAGGTCATAACTACTATCTGTATATATAGCACCAAAGATAGCTTCAAATACATCACAAAGTAAAGATTCTCTTTGACAACCTTTTTGAGATTTTTCACCTTTACTTAGAAGAACAAACTCGCCTAAGTTTATAAGCTTTGCAAGTCTTGATAGATAAGCTTCACTTACTATTGAAGATCTATATTGAGATAAAAACCCTTCTTTAGCATTAGGAAAAATATTTATTAAAATTTCACTGATTATTAAAGATATTACAGCATCACCTAAAAATTCCAAAACTTCGTAGTCTGGAATTTTTTTGTAATATTCAGATACAAAAGATCTATGTGTAACGGCTGCAAGTATTAATGTTTTATCTTTAAATTTATAATCTAAAATCTTCTCTAACTTTATAACAACATCTTTAAATTCATCAACTTTTTGATAATCTTCTACATGCATCTTATTTTTTATTCATAAACTTTAAAAGCTAAACATCCATTTGTTCCACCAAAACCAAAAGAGTTTGAAATTGCTACTTTAACATTATACTCTATAGGTTTATTTGGAACATAATCTAAATCACAGTCAGGATCTTTTTGTTCTAAATTTATTGTAGGTGGTATTATTTTATTTTTGATTGTTAAAACAGTCGCTACTGCTTCTACTGCACCTGCAGCACCAAGTAAGTGTCCTATCATTGATTTATTCGAACTTATCTTTATTTTATAAGCATGATCTTTAAAAACTTCTTTTATTGCAAGGGTTTCTATTTTATCGTTTAAAGGCGTAGATGTACCATGAGCGTTTATGTAATCTACTTCTTCTGGAGTTATTTTTCCATCTTTTAATGCCATCTGTATAACCCTTTTTCCACCGTCTGCATCTGCACATGGTGCAGTTATATGGTAAGCGTCCCCTGTTAAACCATAACCTACTACTTCAGCGTATATTTTAGCTCCCCTTTTCTTAGCATGTTCTAATTCTTCTAGAACAAGGATACCTGCACCTTCCCCCATTACAAAACCATCTCTTTCTGCATCGAAAGGTCTTGATGCTTTTGTAGGTTCCTCATTTCTTGTAGATAAAGCTTTCATATTGGCAAACCCAGCTATACCAAGCGGTGTAATTGCAGATTCTGTCCCACCAGCTATCATTATATCTGCATTGCCTCTTTGGATAATCTTGAATGCATCACCTATTGAATGTGTTCCTGTTGCACAAGCAGTAACTACACATGAATTTGGTCCTTTAAATCCAAACTCTATAGATATATAGCCAGCAGCCATATTGGATATACCAGAAGGAATAAAGAAAGGAGAAACCCTCTTTACTCCTTTCTCCATAACTACTTTTTGTTGTTCTTCAATGTCCCTCAAACCGCCAATACCGGTTCCAACTATAACACCCGCTCTGTTTAAGTCTATTTTGTCTAACTCTAATCCTGAGTCTTCAATAGCTTCTTTTGCAGCTATAACAGCAAATTTTACAAAATCACTCATCCTTTTAAGTTCTTTTGAATCTAAAAACTTTTCTGGATTAAGATTTTTAACTTCTCCTGCTATTATAACAGGAAGACCTATTTCCACAGGATTGAATCTTTTAATAACATCTATACCGCTAACACCATTTATAAGATTGTTCCAAAAATCTTTAACATTGTTTCCTATAGGTGTTACAGCTCCTAAACCGGTAACGACGACTCTTCTCATTTTCTTACCCTTGTTTTGATTTTATATAGTTTAATACATCACCAACTGTTGCAATTTTTTCTGCATCTTCATCTGGGATTTCTACACTAAACTCTTCTTCAAAAGCCATTATTAACTCAACAACGTCTAAAGAGTCAGCTCCTAAGTCATCTACAAATTTTGCTTCTGGAGTAATTTTTTCGATTTCTACTCCAAGTTGGTCTGCTATAATTTCTTTTACTCTTTGTTCTACTGACATTTTAAACCTCCTATATTTAAAATTTTTTAGTACATTCCACCGTTAACATGAATAACTTCACCTGTTATATATGAAGACATATCAGATGCTAAAAATATTACTACATTAGCTACATCTTCAGGCTTTCCAAATCTTCCTAAAGGTATTTGTTCTAAATATTTTTCCTTTATATTTGCAGGTAGTTCAGAAGTCATCTCTGTTTCAATAAAACCAGGTGCAACTGCATTTACTGTAATGTTTCTTGATGCAAGTTCTTTAGCTAAAGATTTTGTAAACCCTATTAATCCAGCCTTTGTAGTTGCATAGTTTACCTGACCTACATTTCCTATAAATCCTATTATAGAGCTTATATTTATTATTCTTCCATATCTTTGTTTTATCATCAATTTTGAAACAGCACTTGTTACTTTAAATGTTCCGGTTAAATTAACGTTGATTACACTGTTCCAATCTTCTTCTTTCATTCTTAAAAAAAGAGTATCTTTGGTTATACCAGCATTGTTTACAAGAATATCTATTTTATTTTCACAGAATTTAAATATTTCATTTAAACTATCTGTTATATCATTAGAGATATCTATATCTATACCAAAAGCTTTTACACCAAATTCAGATTCTATATCCTTAGCTAAAATTTCTGCTGTGTTTTTATCTCTTCCTGTTATAACTACATTTGCACCTAATTTAGCAAACTCTATAGCTATAGCTTTGCCTATACCTTTTGTAGAACCTGTAATTAATGCATTTTTGCCTTTAAAGTTTAACATAAACACCCCATTTTTTAAAAATTAGTTAATATTTTAACATAACTTGAATAATTTGATAAAATAATTTTTCAAAAGGTTGTAAAATGAAGATTTTTACAGGCATAGACATTGTAGAAAACGATAGGATAAAAAGGGCTATAGATAGATATGGAGATGCCTTTTTAAGGAGAGTTTTTACAGATAAAGAAATAGATTACTGTTTGTCAAAAAAAGATTTTATCTCATGCTTTTCAGCAAGATTTGCAGCAAAAGAAGCTACTATAAAGGCATACTATCAAGCATTTGGAAAAACATTATCTTTTAAAGATATAGAAGTTTTAGGTAAAAAAAATAAACCTGCAGAAATTTTGCTGCACTATTATAAAAATCATTTAAATATTAATATTTCTTTATCTATTTCCCATGAGAAAAATTATTCTGTAGCTATTGTAATCTTATACACTGCATAAAAACAACTGCATATTAAATTTGATTTACTGGTTTTTATATTTGGCACAGTTTTTGCTTCATTTTATGTCAAAACGTATGGAGGGAAATAAAATGAATATAAAAACAGCAGAGTTAGTAAAAGAGTTTTTACCTAAAATATATTTCATCGTTAAGTCTCTTAAACACCAAAATTTACCTCCAGTAATAGACGAAGAAGACTTAGTTCAAGTAGGTGTTCTTGGTTTATATGATGCATTATCTAAGTATGATCCATATAAAGGTGTTAAATTATCTACTTATGCAGAAATCAGAATAAGAGGTTATATAATAGATCATCTTAGACAGCTTGATTGGGTACCAAGAGAAGTTAGAAAGAAATTAAAAAAAATAGAAAATGCCATTGTTGATGTAGAAACTAAGTTAGGAAGACAGGCGACTACTGAAGAGATAGCAAAAGAGATAGGTATGGATGTAGATGAATATATT
>JBBIPN010000072.1:0-5118 GCA_037442825.1 Sulfurihydrogenibium sp.
TCTGTAAGTTTTTCTATACTTCTGACTTCCTGTAAAGCTTGATAAATAGGAACAGTTCCAATAGGTACAGGAGAGTTTTCAATTATGGCTTTTCTTATCTCGTTTATATTTCCACCGGTAGATAGGTCCATTACAGTGTCTGCACCGTACTTTAAAGCTACTCTCAACTTTTCCAACTCTGTTTCGATATCAGATGTTACGGCAGAATTTCCGATGTTTGCATTTACCTTACATTTTGCAGCTATGCCAATAGCCATAGGTTCAAGATTGATGTGATTGATATTTGCTGGGATTACCATTCTTCCTTTTGCAACTTCATCTCTAATAAGTTCAACAGGTAAATCTTCTCTTTTTGCTACATATTCTATCTCTTCAGTAATGATTCCTTGACGAGCAAAATGCATCTGTGTTACATTTGGTTTACCGATTCTTTTTGATACATAAAATCTCATAACAAAAACCTCCAAGTTTAGTTTTAAAAAATCTGCTTTAAGGAAGTTGGCTTGGAGGTTTTCTCAAGCCCGCTTCCCTACGGCAGCATTACCTGCATCAGGTTCTAAGGGTATATTCTCAGGCTACCTAACGAGGTAACCACCCCCAGCGGCTAAATTTAATATATAATATATTTAGTACCATTGCAACACTATTTTTATATGAAAAATCATAAATGGAGTATAAAATGCCATATATTATAAGAGTAAGAAAAAAATTTAATGCTGCACATTTCTTAACAGATTACCATGGTAAACCAGAACCATTACACGGTCATACTTGGATGGTTGAACTTTTTATCAAAGCTGATAAGTTAGACAATGGTGGGATGGGTTATGATTTTATTGAGATAAAACAGTTTTTAGAAGAAATACTACCTGATTATAAATGTATGAATGATATATATGATTTTTCTCCATCAGCTGAAAATGTGGCTAAATATTTATACGATATAATAAAACAAAGATACCCAACGTTACAAAAAGTAGTAATATGGGAAACAGAAGAAGGTGGTGCAGAGTATTATGAAGATTGATTTATAGCATAAGCTAAAGCACCGTAACCACCGCTCCAACTTCCAAGCTTTGCTATATCTATTAGCAGATCTCTTTTTGGTAATGGAAATAGAAGAGATCCTAATTTTAATTTTAAATCA
Source organism: Sulfurihydrogenibium sp. (assembly GCA_037442825.1). Lineage (GTDB taxonomy): Bacteria > Aquificota > Aquificia > Aquificales > Hydrogenothermaceae > Sulfurihydrogenibium. The sequence continues at coordinate 1,148 of JBBIPN010000072.1, forward strand.
TCCATTATCTTTGGATAATTTTCAATAATTCCACCAGATAGTAAAATTTTATCTGGATTAAAAATATGTGTAAGGTTCATAATACCTATGGATAAATAGTCTGTAAATATATCAAAAACTCTAATTGCTATATTATCTCCATTTTTTGCTAATTTTATAACATCAAAAGAGGATAAAAACTTACTTGATTCTATACAATATAATCTTTCTAAACCATAAGAAGAGACATAAGATTCCAAACAACCTTTTCTTCCACAATGACATATTAAACCATCTTTTTCAACAACCATATGTCCTACTTCCATAGCACTACCAGATACACCAGAATAGATATTTCCATCTACAACAAGTCCACCACCAAGTCCAGTACCAAGTGTAAGACATATCAATACTTTACTATCTTTACCATTTCCATAAATATACTCACCATAAGCTGCAAGATTTGCATCATTTTCTATGTAAACGGGAATATTAAACTTTTTTTCTAAAATCTCTTTTAAATTTGTATTTTCAATAAATTTAAGATTAGGAGAGTTTGTTATAAATCCTGTTTTTTTATCAACAAGTCCAGCAACAGCAATACCAACTTTATCTGGATTAAATTTTTCTATAATCTCAAATATGGTTTTAAAAAAACTTTCTTTTGTTTTATCATACTTAAATTTATCTTTTTTTATTTTTTTATCTTTGTAAGCTACTTTTATAAAAGTACCACCAATATCTATTCCAAGATACACCATGTCAGCTCCTAAAATTTTTTGTAAAATATGCGATAATTATTATAAGCTTAATTAAGGAGGATTTAATATGTCATTGCTAAGTAGTTTATCTATAGCAGGTCAAAGTCTCCTTGCTTTTCAAAGAGGAATAAACTCAACAAATAAAAATATATCAAACGTTACAACGGAAGGTTATAATAAAGAAACACCAATATTTCAAGATTTACCAAAAAGTGGCGTTATTATGAATAAAATTTTAAGGTCTTTTGATCTGTCTCTATTTAATAGAAGCATATCACTAAATCAAAATCTTAATTCAGATAAACAGTATTCAGGTATTTTATCTCAAGTAGAAGATATTTTTAATGATGCTTTAGGTAGTGGTTTTTCGGACACTTTAAATGCATTTTTCAACTCTATAAACGATATGTTAATAAAACCTGACGATATAGCTGCAAGATCAGCATTTTTAGCAAATGCTCAAACACTTGTTGGAAAAATAAGGTCTGCAGAAAAATCTTTAGATGATACAAGACAACAAACAGCTTTAAAGATTAAAGATCAAATTAATCAAATAAACCAAATTACTCAACAGTTGTCAAAATTAAACGTTTTAATAAAAACAAAAACCTTAGATGTAGAATCAAGTAATGAGTATCTAAATGAGAGGGATAGATTAGTAAAGCAGTTAAGTGATTTAATAGATACAAAAGTTGTATTTAATTCTGATAACACTGTTAACGTATTTACAGCAAAAGGTTTTGGATTAGTAGTTGGAGAAAGTTATACACCTTTACAGTTTGAAACAGATGTAAACGGTAACCCTGTTGTAAAATGGAACAACACTAATGATATAACAAAAGATATACAAAATGGACAAGTTGGTGGTGAGTTAAAAGCCATTAATCAAATAAATAATCAATTAAATAAATTAAATGATTTTACTACTGTTTTAGCAACAGTTTTTAATAAAGTCCACAGTCAAGGATATGGATTAGATGGAAGTACTGGATTAAATTTCTTTACAATAGACCCTTCTAAATCAGGTACTAAAATAGATGCATCAAATATATACTTAAATATTACAGATCCAAAACAGGTAGCTATAGCATCAAACAATACTTATTTAAACTCTGATAATACAAATGGTAGAAACTTGTTAGCATTAAGAGATAGTATAAATGGAATTTTGACACCTACAGAAGAAACAAATTTACAGTCTTTATTAAATGATTCAGCTGTTTATAATACTATCAAAAATAGTAAATTTTCAGAGTTTTATACTTCTAGAATTGTAGGAGATATTGGAGCAGAAAATAGTTATGTAAAACAGTCTTTACAAAATAACCAATATTTATACGATGCTATTACAGAAAAAATGAAAAGTTTAAATGGTGTAAATTTAGATGAAGAACTTGTAAATTTAACAAAACTTCAAAGGTCATACCAAGCTGCAGCTAGAATAATTACAGTTACAGATGAACTTATGCAAACAATATTAAATATTGGCAAATAACTAAAAAATTTTTTAATTTTTGCGATAATATATTAAAATCCTTTACCAAAAGGTGCTAAAATGAGAATCACAGATATACTTAAATATGATAACTTTATAAAAAATGATCAAATAAGACAAAATGAAATAGATAAATATAGTAAACAGTTGGCTAGTGGTAAAAAGTTGCTTTCTCCGTCTGATGATATAGTCGCAACAGCTGCAGCTATTAGATTAAAAAACATTAACCAAAATATTGATGCATATTCAAGAAATATGAATTTTGTCTTAAATATATTAGATCAAGCTGAAACTACTTTAAACGATATTGCAAATGCTGGATCTGAGCTTAGAGTAGAAATAATAAGGCTTTTAAATACTGGTGTTTTAGATAAAGAAGACGCTAAAGTTTTAAGAGATTTCTTTGTAAATATGAAAAATTACATTATAAAACAAGCTAACTACTCTGTTGGAGATACAAGAATATTTGGTGGTGTAAAAACCCAAACTGATCCTTTTGATGCTAACGGTATTTATCAAGGTGAAACAGTTGAAACAAAAGTTCCAGTTGCTCCAGGAGTAGAACTAAATACAACATATAATGGAAAACTTTATTTAGGTGTAAATAATATATCAAACAAAATGATAATTACAGAAGCTATAGATGAGATAGTAAATATTATAGATGGTGCTTTAAGCGGAACAAGAAGCTTAGGAGAACTAAATACAGCCACTATTAATGTAAATGGTAACAATGTTAAAATTCTTGAAGCTTTTGATATAGGATTAAATACTGTATTACAGTACAGATCGGTAATAGGTACTCAGATAAAAATTATAAATGATTTAAAATCAAACAATGAAAATACAAAACTTTTCAATAATAAATTAATATCTGATTTGCAAGATACAGATGCAGCAGAAACTATAACAAATTTACAAAAAGCTCAATTTGCATATCAAGCTTTAATTTCATCTTACAATCAAAACAGACAGTTATCTCTTTTAGATTTCTTTAAATAAAATTTTTCTTTTTTTCCTTTAAATTTTTCACGATTTATTCACGAAAAGAATTTATATTAAAATAAAAAATATGGAGTGTTTAATCATGTTTAAAAAATTTTGTTTTATAACAATCCTATTTTTAATTTCTATAAAATCTTATGCAGTAGATAATTTATTTATAACTGTAAAAGTATTAGATTATGACAAAATTAGAAACCAAATAAAAGTAGAAGGGATATCTGGTAGTTGTGAAAACAAAATATTTTTTATAAATTTAAATAATCAAAAGCCAAAATATGAACTATTAAACAAAGAAATATCTCTTTTAATAGACAGTGATTCTTGCGAAGATAATCAAACTTACAATATAGTTGAGAATCTGGAATAAAAAGGAGATTGATCATGAGAAAGTTTATATTAGTAATCTTAGCTATATACTTAATATTTTCTAAAAATTCTCTAAAAGCTGCAACAATGGGATCTTACTGTTATATTCCTCCATACCTTGGACAAGCAATTCAACCAAATGTTATGCTTATAATAGATGCAAGTGGTTCTATGTCATGGTGTTCTTACAACCCTAGCTCTAGTAAAACAGGATGTTGCTCATCGGGAGATGGTTGCGAATGGACATATAGAGGAGATGAAGAGGGATATTTTATTCCTGATAAAGTATATAGATATAACTCTTCAGCGGGATACTGGGAAGAAACTACAGGTACACCAACAACCTGTCCAAAAAGAATATGGAG
>JBBIPN010000073.1:0-5055 GCA_037442825.1 Sulfurihydrogenibium sp.
TATATATATAGTCTTTAAACTAAACAAATACAAACAACTCTATATTCTCACTAAACTCTTCCCTCTATTCCATTAACAATTTAGCAGCTTTTACAAACTCATTATTATAAATATCATCTATCTGATTAGTATCAAAAAGCAAATATTTAACATTTAAAAGAACACTTTTTATATCTTCAATGAAATCATTAAAATAACAAATCAAATAAATAGGCATTTCCTATTTTCTTTTACCATTATAAAAACAAAAGGTATAACAGGAGTAAGATTTCTTTTATTACTTAAATCATCTTCCAAAACATATAAAATATAATTAAGAAGCTGTATAAAGATTCTTTTTTCAACTTAAGATTTATGCTTAATAATAAAGTAAGGATAAAATTTAGTATTGTTGATTATACATTTAACAGAAAAATCTAAGAAATAGTTTTTTTGATTTTGAGGAAGGTATTTTTCAGTATGTATAGGAGTAATAGAGTTAAGATCAATATGTTTGGGAAGAAATTATTTAAAAATGTTTTGATGTTTTTTTGATTGCTGAATATAAATTTAAAGTTTATCTTTTGTATTTTGTTTTCTTTTATTTTTTAAATATCTTTTAGTATTTGGACAAATTATAGCATAGAAAACACTATAAACATAATTTAATTTTCAGTATAATACTTATTTGAATATTTTTAAAGGAGTAAGTAAATGTTAAGATTTTTAAATGCTGGAGAATCTCACGGACCAGCTTTAACTGCTATAGTTGAAGGTTATCCATCAAATGTAAAAATATCATCAGATAGGATAAATTTAGAGTTATCAAGAAGGCAAAAAGGTTATGGTCGTGGTGGAAGAATGAAAATAGAAAAAGATACTGTTAAAATTCTTTCTGGTGTTAGATTTGGAATCACACTTGGTTCTCCAATAACATTAATGATAAAAAACAAAGATTGGGAAAATTGGACTGATATAATGGCAATAGAAGGAGAAGAAGTAGAAAAGAAACAGATTTTAGAACCAAGACCAGGACATGCAGACCTTACAGGTGGAATAAAATACGGATTTTATGATTTAAGAAACATTTTAGAAAGAGCTTCTGCAAGAGAGACAACAACAAGAGTAGCAGTAGGGACTTTATGTAAAATACTTCTTGAAGATATTGGTATAAAAATAGGAAGTTATGTTTTATCTATTGGTGAAAAAAAGATAGACAGAAACGATTTAGAAAATTTAAATTTTGAAAAAAGGTTTGAAAATGCTGAAAAATCAGAGATAAGACTCCCAGTTTTAGATAGGGAAGAAGAGTTTAAAAACTACATTGACCAAGCAAAAGAAGAAGGAGAAAGCTTAGGAGGAACTTTTGAAGTTTTTGCGATTGGTGTACCTGTAGGGCTTGGAAGTTATTCTCAATGGGACACAAGACTTGATGGAAAAATAGCACAAGCTATAATGAGTATTCAAGCTATCAAAGGTGTAGAGATAGGAGAAGGTTTCAATCTTGCATATATGTATGGTTCCAAAGCTCATGATGAAATTTTTTGGAGTAAAGAAAAAGGATTTTATAGAAAAACAAACAAAGCTGGTGGATTGGAAGGTGGAATGACAAACGGAGAACCAATAATTGTAAAAGCTGCAATGAAACCAATACCAACATTAATGAGACATAAATCTTTAAAATCTGTAAATATAAAAACGAAAGAACCATTTGATGCTGCTAAAGAAAGGTCAGATATAACAGCAGTTCCAGCAGCAGCAGTTGTAGCAGAAAGTATGCTTGCTTTTGTATTAGCAAAAGAGATTCTTGAAAAGTTTGGAAATGATAACTGGATAGAGATAAAAAAAAGAATAGAGGATTATAAAAAATATGTAATGGAGTACTAATTTTAGATGAAAGTTCTTCAAGTTGTTGATGGTACAGGTTGGGGTGGTACAAAAGAACAAGTTTATCTAACTACTAGAGAACTTAAAAAACAAGGTATTGATGTACATATAGCTTTAAACTACAAATACAGTGAAATGATAGAAAAACTAAAACCTTATAATATCACTATTCATTTTTTTGAAGAAAATAAACCAAATGCAAGATATAGATGGTCAAACTACAAAAGATTAATAAATATAGTTAATAAAAATAAATTTGATGTAGTTGTAGCAAATTCTCCAAAAGCTATGGATTATGTAAATAATCTTTATTTTTCAAACCAAAACCAAAAATCGTTGCTGTTAGAAGATCTGGAAGAGTTCCATCTCTATTATCTAAAATTTTAAAATACTCAAAAGCAGATAAAATAGTAGTTGTATCAGAAGATGTAAAAAAATTTTTAGAAAAAAATAACTTTTTCCCAGAAAAGCTTGTTACAATAAAAAGTGGTATAGATTTAGAAAGATTTAAACCAAATCCAGAAATTAGAAAATTAAAAAGAAAAGAGCTAAATATAAAAGAAGAAGAAAAAATTTTTTTAAATGTAGCAAATTGGCAACCACAAGTAAAAGCACAAGATAAACTTATAGAAGCATTTTCTAAAATAAAAAACAATAACATTAAATTAATTCTTGTAGGAATAGATACAGACAAGAATGTTCCTATTTACGCTAAAAAGTTTAAAGTAGAAGATAAAGTTATAGGACTTGGTTTTAGAAGAGATATTCCAGAACTTTTAAATATGTCAGATTTTTTTGTGTTATCATCAAATTTAGAAGGAATTGCTGGCTCTTTATTACAAGGGATGGCTACAGGTAAAGTTGTAATATCTACTTTGGCCGGCGGAATTGGGGAGTATTTAAAAGATGGATACAATGGTTTTTCTGTAAATGTTGGAGATTTTGAAAGTTTATTACAAAAAATGGAAATGGCTTTAAACTTAGATAAAGAAGAGTATGATAGAATATCTAAAAATGCGATAAACACAGCCAAAGAGTATAGTATAGAAAATACAGCAAAAAGATATATTAAACTATTTAAGGAACTTTTAAATGGCTGAAATATTTGTTATCTACTATCATAAAATCTTACCTAAATGGGGCTTTGATGTCTTTTACAAAACTTTTGATTTAGAAATAAGAATACTAAAATCTCTCTATAAAATAGTTACACTTGATGAGATTTATTACTACATAAAAGAAGATAAAAGACCAGACAAACCATCTATAGCAATTACATTCGATGATGGATACGCTGACAACTACATTTATGCATATCCTATACTAAAAAAACATAAAGTAAAGGCTACCGTTTTTCCTATTGTATCAAGAATATTAAAAAAAGATTTAGTAAGACCTTCAATAGAAGATTACTGGAATAATAAAGTTTCTTTTCAAGAACTTTACAAACCAAAAACAATGGCTCAGGCAAACTTAGAATTTTTAAGAAATGGAGAAAGTGAAGATTTTTTAACAGTAGAAGAATTAAATAAAATAAAAGATATATTCGAAATAGGTGGTCATGGATCTGTTCATTCCCGTGTTTTTTACGGAGAAAATATAATAGATTTTTATGACGGTAAAAACGGACATTGGAGCTTTCTATATGCATATGAAGAAGAACCTGTTATAGGATTCCCAATATTAGAATCAAAAAATAACATTTCTGTTAACAGGTCTTTTATAAAAAAAGAAGTAAAAGATTTTATCAAAAGTTTAGATAAATATTTCTTTAACCAAAAAAATTGGAAAGAAAAGTTAAAAGAACTTATAAATAAGAACTTTCAAAGTATTGTAATAAAAGAAACAGATGAGGAAAGAAGATTACGAATAAAAAAAGAGATAGAAGAATCCAAAAATCAGTTAGAAAATCTAATAGGGAAAAAAATTAGACATTTCGCATATCCTTTTGGTCATTATGATGATTTATCTATAAATGTAGTTAAAGAATTTTTTGACACAGCTTTTACAACAGAAAAAAGTTCCTTATCAAAAAATACAGATTTACATAAAATACCTCGTTTTGCAATTCCAAAAGACATTTCCAGTTTCTTAGCAGTATTACTTAAAGCTAAATTGTAACTCTTTTAACAAAACCTTTTATATCTTTTGATTTTTGATATTCTCTTGCTTCTTTTTCTGTTTTAAATTTACCTATTAAAACTTTATATAAACCATTTTCTTCTACAATGTAGGCATCCTCATACTTAGATTTTTCTTCTTGTGCTTTCTCTTTTGTAGAAAATGCTCCAACTTGAATTGCAAAAACACTTTTTGATATTAAAGATAAAATATCTTTAGATTTTTCTATATTATTCTTTGCTGGTATTTCCTTTTTAGTTACAACTGTTTCCTCTCTTTTATTTGTCTGTGGTTTTGTTGGTTCTTTTTGTTTTTTATTTTCTTCCAGAGTTTGTTGTTTAACTACTTCTTTTTGTTTTGGTTTAACTGTTTCTTGCTGCTGATTAACCTGTTCTGATTGTTTAACTTCCTTTTGTGGTTTGTTATTTTCTATATTCCGCAGTTTTACTGTTTCTTCCTGTCTGTTTTCTACGTTTTGTGGTTTTACTGTTTCTTGTTGCTGCTGAGATAATTGTATATTTTCATCTTTCTTTTCTTCTATAGGTTTTTGTTGGTTTTTAGTTTGGTTTAACTGAGGTGGTTTAGATGTAGATTCTATATTTGTTACAATTTTTACATCTGGTTCAGATACAGTTTGGTTTAATTTCGAGTAAAAATTTAAACCAATAGAAATAAATAACAATGTTATCAAAAGTCCAGTAAGGAAGATAATAAGTCTTTCTAATGTTTCTCTTTTCTTTTTCTTTCTAATTTTTTCTACAGCTGATTTTAAATCTCTTTCTTCCATCACATTCTCTCCACAGGTTTAATTCCCATAATTTTAAATAATGTTCTAAAAGCATTTCTTGTAGCTTTTAATAAAAATAATCTCGCTTTTGTTAATTCAAAATTATCTTCTACTAAAAATTTGTGATAATAATAATATCTATGCAATCTTGAAGCTAACTCATAAGTAATATTAGTTATTTTATGTGGTTGGTTTTTGATAGTTGCATCGTAAATTTCATCAGGTATTAAGGAGATATATTTCATAATCTGTTTTTCTAAATCTTCTTTTAGTAAAGATAA
>JBBIPN010000074.1:0-4993 GCA_037442825.1 Sulfurihydrogenibium sp.
TCATCATCTAAAGCTTTTGGATGTCCATCTACTTCTATTAATAAAATTACTTCAGCATCTCTATCTAAGCCAAAATGTCCAAAATCTTCAACTGCGTTTATTGCAAGTTTGTCCATAAATTCAAGTGCAGAAGGCGAAATACCAGCTTTAAAAATATCTTTAACAGTTTTTCCTACTGATTCCAAATCCATATAAACAGCTTTTACTGTCTTTTTAGCTTTTGGTTTTGGAATAAGTTTTACCGTTATACCTGTAAATATTCCAAGAGTCCCTTCACTACCTATAAGTAATCTTGTCAAATCATATCCAGCAACATCTTTTAATGTAATTCTCCCAGTATGTATAATATCTCCAGTATAAATAACTGTATCAAGGTCCATTATGTATTCTCTTGTTACTCCATATTTAACACATCTTGGACCACCTGCATTTTCTGCTACATTACCACCAATCGTACAAAATTTATAACTTGCAGGGTCTGGTGGATAGAATAACCCTCTTTTTTCAACTTCTTGTTGTATTTTATAAGTTACAACTCCTGGCTGTACTTTAGCAACTGCATTATCTTCATCTATCCAGAGAATTTTATCCATTTTTTCAAAAGAGATTAGGACTCCACCTTTAACTGGTATAGAACCACCTGTATATCCAGAACCAGCTCCCCTTGGTGTAATAGGTACACCATTTTCATAACATATTTTAACTACCTTTTGGACATCTTCTTCTTTTTCAGGTATAACAACGACATCAGGTGGAAAACTTAATCTTGTAGCATCATAAGAATATAAAGTTCTATTTACTTCATCATCTAAAACATTATAAGAACCTATAGATTCTCTTAAAGCCTTTTTAACATTTTTAGGAACTGGTATTTTTTCTACTTCCTTTTTAAGTTTAAACATTTTCAGACTCCGATAAAAAAGTTTCTATCAAAATATTATAACTATAAAATATAAAAATCAATGTCTAAAATTATTTTTAAACTTTTGCAAATTTAAAAAGAGAACAATATTTTAAAATCGACTTTATATTTTTGTATTCATATTTAATTCTGATACAATTATTACAGCAAAATAAAATAAGCTTGCTTTTTATAAAGCTAAAACTTATAATTATTAAATAATACTTTAAAAAGGAGGTATTTTCTATGAAAAAGTTATTAATTTTAACATTTGCAAGCTCTATGGTTTTAGCAAGTTGTGCAAACTATGCAACAAAAGAATATGTAGATCAACAAGTAGCGTCTATCTCAGAAAAAGTAAATAATGTTGATGCAAAGTTATCAGCATTAGAGAAAGAAGTAGATGCATTAAAAGCTTCAAATCAAAATGCAGCTGGAAATGTATCAGAATTGGATACAAAAATTAAAAACTTAGAATCACAAATCAATGAACTCAAAAATACATGTCCTACAGCATGTACAGATAGAATTAATGCTCTAGAAAAAGATGTATCTGAGCTAAAAGAAAAAGTTGAAAAACAAACTTCTCATATAGAAGAAGAAGTTGAAAAATCTATGAGAAAATAAAAAATTAATAGAGGTGGTAAAAATGAAAAGATATATACTAACAGCAGCAGGGATTTTATCGTTAACTTTTTCCTTTGCTAATGGACAAGATGGAAGATCTCAATGTGGATGTTATGATGCACCTATAGGAGATGGAAATTATGCAACAAAAGAATATGTAGACAGTAATTTTCAACCGTTGTTTCAAAAATTAGACGGTATTAATAGTAGAGTAGAAGCTCTATCAAAAGAACTTTCTGGTTTAAAAAGTACAGATATATCAGCACTTTCCTCTAAAATATCTCAACTTGAATCAGCTTTAAATGATGTAAAAAATAGTTGTCCTGCAGAGTGTAATAGTAAATTAGTACAAGTAGAAAAAAATATTGAAGAGTTAAAAGAAAAAATTGAAAAAAGAAATCAATACATGGGAAAATAAGTTGAAAAGCTTATGAGAAAGTAAATTTTACACCCCCTAAACGGGGGTTTTTTCTATTTAAACTTAAATTAAATCTATTTAAATCTTTATTGGAAAGCATATAATATTAATACCTAAGGATTTAAAAAGGATAATTATGTATAAATATTTATTTGGTCCTGTTTTATCAAGAAGATTTGGTTTATCACTTGGGATTGACCTGTCTCCAGAAGATAAAAGTTGTAATTTTGATTGTTTATACTGTGAACTTAAAAAAGCTAAGCCTATAGATAAAATTAAAAATCCTCCAAAAGTAGAAGATATCATAAAAGAAGTAAAAATTTATTTAAAATCTAACGATTATCCAGATGTAATAACAGTTACTGCAAATGGAGAGCCTACCCTATATGAAGATTTAGATAATTTAATAATAGAATTAAATAAGATTAAAGGAAGGTCAAAAACACTAATACTATCTAACGGTAGCACTATAAATAATAACAAAGTAAGAGAAGCTTTAAAAAAATTTGATATAGTTAAATTATCTTTAGATGCTGCAGACCAAAAAACATTCAAAAAAATAGACAGACCACTAAAAGGTATAAATATAGATGAAATTATAGAAGGAATGATTTCTTTTAGAAAAGAATACAAAGGTTTACTTGTTTTAGAAGTATTGATAGTTAAATATGTAAACGACAAAAAGGAAGCGATAGAAAAAATTGTAGAAGCAGCAAAAAAGATAAAACCAGATAGAATTGATTTATCAACAGTAGATAGACCTCCTGCTTATAGAGTTTTTCCTATTGATAATCAAACACTTTATGATATAGCAAAGATATTTGAAGGATTAAATGTCAATGTTGCTATAAGAAAAGAAGGTGGTAATATAAAAAAAATTCATCTTGAAGAAGAAGATATACTCAATGCTTTCAAAAAAAGAGCATATACAAAACACGATATAAAAACATTATTTGATGAAAAAACCCAAGGGAAAATTGAAAATCTAATTTCCCTTGGTATATTAAAATCTTTAAACATTGGAAATTTAGAATTTATTAAATATCAGTAATTTTTAGAAAGATAGTCAATTATAGCATCTATATATTTTTGATTTTCTATTGGGACACCAAACTTTACCATTTTATTAACTTCTAACTCCCATACTCTTTTGCCAAGTTTTTTGTATAGAAATATAGTTTAAGCTATGACAAATACTACAGTAATTTTTAAACAATTCTTTACCATTTTTTAATGGTTTATCTGTAACATTTTAAATTTCTATAGTTTTAATATTTTCTGCATATGTAAAGCCAAATAATGCTAAACTACATTTTATATTCCTCATTAAATAACTTTTAGTGTTAATGTTTGGACAACATTAGTTAATTAAATTTGAGATTTTCCAATACTATTTTTAGCTTGAACCATTATTTTATACTCACCTTTTTCCCTTGGTGTAAATTCGTAAAACCATTGAATCCATGAGTATCTTCCTAAATCTTTACCTAATTTAGTTCCATTCCAAGATTTTCCTCCATCAGTAGATACAATAACTTGATTAACACTATAACTATCAGAATAAGCTACACCCATAAGTTTAACTTTTTCACCAACTTTTACAATTTTACTATAATGTAGTTCTAAAATAACAGAGTTTGTTTTTAGTCTATATGCTGGTTTACTAAGTTTAGGGGTTTCCCCTGGATTGATACATTCACATGGGTTATCTGGTAATCTATCAACTTTTTAACCCAAAAACCATCAAACTCCTTATCTAAAACAATAATGTTGCTTAAAGATTTTACCTATAAAGAAGCATTCCAACCGTGAACAATGAGTCTTAAAGGAAAAGTTTAACATAGGTAAAGGTTTATCGTTCATTTGTAAGCTACAATTATATCATCAAAAATTTCTTTATATTTTATAGCTTTTAAAACATCTGGAGTTGTAGACATAGATGGAACATCTAAACCATTAAATGCAATATTGCCTACTTCTATTCCTACAAAGTTAAGAATATCTTTTAGTATTACTCCAGTCCTTTTAATATTTGCCATTGCTCCCCATTTCTATGGAACATACTCAAATTTTTCAAATTTTACAATTAAATCATTAATAGTAAATTCTGTTGGCTTTTCTACGTTATCAGAAATTTTCAATCTATATTCATCTATATCTATATAGGTAGGAATTCTTGATAAATGCCATATAACAAAAACAGCCTCATTTGGAGTTATTAATTTCTTTAGATAATCAAAAGGTGTTTCAAGTTGTGGATGTCTTGAAGCGTGAATAATCAACTCTTTTGATTTTTCAGGGAAAACGTACTCTTCCCCAAAACTTAAATCAAATTTGCCCAAAACTGAGTAAGAAAGTCCAAGTAATGAAACATTTTTAAATAGCTTTGTGCAATATAATATCTGTATTTTTTTGAAAAAAGAAAATTAAAAACAATAGAATTAATGGTTACCTTTTCTGAATAATTAACTATATTAAAGACGTATTTTTGGGAAAATTGAGAATTATTAAAAATCTGATTTAGCGATAAGAAAGGGGATGTTATCCCCTTTTATATATTAGTCTTCTCCGTATCTCCACTCTTTTGTCATTAAATATTCATGTATACTTTCAGCAGCATCTCTTCCATGTCTTATAGCTACTACTACTGTATCACCACCGTTTACAACGTCTCCACCTGCAAATATTCCTTCTACATTTGTTCTATATTTTTTATCAACTGTAGATAAATTGTTCCATTTATCTATTTTTAAATCTGGTACATCTTTATAAGCAAGAGGGTTATCTCCCTGTCCTACTGCCATGATAACTGCATCACACTCTATAATATGTTCTGAACCTGGGACCTCTACTGGTTTTGGTCTACCACCCTTTTCATCAGGAACTAACTCCATTTTTATACATTTTAATCCAATTACTTCTCCATTTTCGTTTCCAACTACTTCAATAGGCTGAGTTAACCATCTTAAGATTGCACCTTCTTCTGCTAAATGGTCCCATTCTTCTTGTCTTGCTGAAGAAGTATCTCTTGTTCTTCTATACACTAA
>JBBIPN010000075.1:0-4919 GCA_037442825.1 Sulfurihydrogenibium sp.
AAAAGTTCTAAGTTTAGATTTAAATCTTTTAACACTTTTTCAATAATCTTAACTCTGTCATCATCATCATATATAACAAAATTTCTATCATAACCAACATTTTCTGCCTCAAATCTTAAAAATCTTGCTGCGAAACTATGAAATGTCATTATCCATTGAGGCTTTTCTCCTAAACTTTTTTCAACTCTTTCTTTCATTTCTTCAGCAGCTTTATTTGTAAATGTTATAGCAAGTATTCTATGAAGTGGGATATCATAATATTTGACAAGATATAGTATTTTATGAGTTATGACTTTTGTTTTACCTGAACCTGCACCAGCAAGAACTAAAAGAGGTGAATCAAAGTATAAAACAGCTTCTTTCTGTTTATCATTTAAACCAGAAAGTATTTCATCTTCTAACAAACTCTATTCCTCTCTTTTCCTCTAAGAAAGCTTTCTATATTTAAATATATCTCTTTTACAAGCTTATTTCTTGCTTCTATACTTGTCCAAGCTATATGAGAAGTTATAAGTAATATATCTTTATTTTTGATACTCAACAAAGGGTTATTTTCATCTATAGGTTCTTTTTCAAGAACATCAAGACCAGCAGCAGCAATCAAACCATTATCTAAAGCTTTTGCTAAATCTGTTTCGTTAACAATTCCACCTCTTCCAAGATTTAAGAGTATCGATGTTTTTTTCATAAGTTTTATTTTTTCATAATCTATAAGGTTTTTAGTATATTGATTAAGTGGTGCATGTATAGATACAATATCAGATATAGATAAAAGTTCATCTAAAGCTTTATGTGTATAGTCATTATCTAAATTTTTACCAGATGTAGAATAGTATACAACATCACATCCAAAACTTTTTGCAACTTCCGCAACTTTTTTACCAATAGTTCCAAGTCCTATGATACCCCAAACTTTTCCACTAATTTCCCAAAAAGGTTTATCTAAATGTGTAAAAATAGGACTTTTTGAGTATAGACCTGATTTTACATAGTCATCATAGTATTTAAGATTTTCTAAAAGGTAAAATAACATTGCAAATGTGTGTTGAACAACACTGTTTGTAGAATATCCAGCTACATTTGTAACAGCTATACCTTTTTGTTTTGCATAATCTATATCTATATTGTTATAACCAGTAGCTGCAACACAGATTAATTTTAAATAAGGAGCATTATCCATTACTTCTTTGTTTATAACAACTTTATTTGTTATGATTATATTTTTATCTTTAACTCTATCTATTACTTTATCTTTAGATGTAGTTTGATATATTTCTACAAAGCCAAAATCGTTAAAAATAGATAAATCTATATCATTACCTAAAGTAGCTGCATCAAGAATTGCTAACTTCATTTTGCTCCTATATAAATAAAGAGCTTACAGAACTTTCTATATTTACTCTTTTTATAGCTTCACCTAACAGCTCTGCAACAGATAAAACTGTTAATTTATCAAACTGTTTATTTTCAAGAGGAATTGTGTTGGTTGTTATAACTTCTTCTATAGATGAATTTTTAAGTCTTTCTACTGCTGGACCAGATAATACTGCATGGGTACAAGCTGATATTATCGATTTAGCACCTTTAGATTTAAGCATATCTGCAGCTGCCACTATTGTACCAGCTGTATCTATTATATCGTCTATAATAACTGCATTTTTACCTTCTACATTTCCAATTACATCTAACGTTTCTACAACATTAGGGGCTGGTCTTTTTTTATAGATAATAGCAAGTTCTCCACCTAATCTATTTTGAAGCATTCTAGCCCTTTCTACACCACCAGCATCAGGTGAAACAATAACTAAATCCGGAATATTTTTAGCTTTTAAATATTGGTATATTACAGGTAAAGCATATATATTATCTACTGGACAGTCAAAAAATCCTTGTATCTGTGCTGAATGTAAATCTAGTGTAAGGACTCTATCAGCACCAGCTTTTTGAATAATATCAGCTAAAAGTTTTGCGCTGATAGGAACCCTTGGTCTATCTTTTCTATCTTGTCTTGCATATGCAAAATAAGGGATAGCTGCTGTTATTCTATGTGTTGATGACCTTTTTAAAGCATCAAGTAAGAGTAAAAGTTCCATTATACTATCATTAACTGGATTTGTTAGAGATTGTATAACAAATACATCAGCACCTCTAACATTTTCATTTATCTGAACTCTTATTTCTCCATCACTAAATCTTGTCAATAAAACATCTACTAAAGGTATTTCAAGATACTGAGATATCTCTTTTGATAAAGAAAGATTTGAACTTCCACTGATAAGCTTTAAGGTTTTACTCACAAACATCCTCCGATGGTATGATTGATTTTTAGCTGGGGAGGGAGGATTCGAACCTCCGACACCCGGTTCCAAAGACCGGTGTTCTGCCGCTGAACTACTCCCCAGTGTCTATCTGAACTTTGTTTGTATTAACTTCCAATCTCTAATATCACAAACTTTTAAAATATTTTCCTTAGGTTTTCCTAAAACGTATATACAACTACCACTACCTGTTATAAAAGGTTTATATCCTAAATAAACTAAAAAATCATAAACCTCTTTAATCTCTGGATATAAACTTTTCGCAACTTCACCTAACTTATTCTCTATAAAATCAAACAACGCATCAATATTATCTTCATTTAGTAGAGATAATATTATATTTAAATCTTCTTTTCTTGTCAATATTTCAGATTTTACATTAGAATACACTTTTTTCGTCTCAGATTTTACATTTGGATATATGATAAATATATCTTTATCTAATCTTTTTTCTAAAAATGTTAATTTATCACCAATACCTTCTGCTAATGCAAAACCACCTTTTAAAAAAAATGGGACATCTGCACCAAGTTTTTTAGATATATCGAAAAGTTTTTCTTCAGATAGAATATAGCCATATTTTTTATTTAAGTAGTTTAATATAGCTGCAGCATTTGAACTTCCACCACCTAAACCACCACCAATAGGTATGTTCTTTTCTATAACTATTTCTAAATTTTGCTCTATACCAGTAGCTTTTTCAAATTCAACTACAGCTTTATAAACTAAATTATTTTCATTTTGTAGCTCTAAATAATTGTTTAATGTTTTTACAGAAAGATTTGTCCCTTCTTTTATAAAAATTCTGTCATAGAAATCAACAGTATGAAATATTGTGAATATATCATGATAACCATCTTCCCTCTTATTTAAAACCCATAAACCCAAATTAACTTTAGCCGGCGAATATACTATATCCAACACACCTATTTTTCCCTGTTTTCTTAGCAATATATAAACGTTTATCAGCTTCCTCTATATCTAAATAAGGGTTGTCATAGTTTTCTACTTCTTTAACACCACAACTTATCGTAACTTTCTCACTTAAACCAAAATCAAAATTCTCAACGTTTTTTCTAATTTTCTCTCCTACTTTTAATGTACCATTTATATCAGTATTTGGAAGTAAAACAATAAACTCTTCACCACCAAATCTAAACACATAATCAGATTTTCTTAGAGAAGATTTTATTAAACTTGCAACTGTTTTTAAAACTCTATCTCCCTCTAAATGTCCATATTTATCATTGATATTTTTGAAATCGTCAATATCTATCATTAATATAGAAAGTGGATACCTATACCTTTTTGATCTAGAAAATTCTTTTGATAAGATAACATCCATAAGCGTTCTACTTAAAACTCCTGTAAGTTTATCATATACAACAATATTTGATAAATTTTCTGAATAAATTCTATTTATAAAATAAATCAATTTTAAAGATATACTTTCTAACTCTTTAATCAAAGATAATTTTATAAGACTATCATACTTACTCCTTAATAACTTTTCAGCAGTATAATAAAATACCTTATGTATATGTAATAACTCTTTTAAAAATTCATCATCAACATTTAAAGTTTTATGTATTTCATTAAGCCATTTTGAGAATTCACATTCTTCTAAAGATGGTATATTTATATTTTTTCCTTCAAATATAGCGTTTACAATATCATTTTTAAACTTAATGTGGATCTTTAAACCTTCCTCTAATGTAAAAATAGAACTTAAATCACTATTTTTCATTATTTTCTTTTCTTCTAATAAAGAAAAGTCAAAATATGGCCTAATAAATACTAAAAAATCTACGTTTAATTTCTTTTGTATTATATCTAAATATGTTTTGTCAATATCTTTTCCTACAGATTTTGTTAATATTTTATAAACTTCAAAAATATAGTTATCAGAAAAACCATTTAAAAATAAATATTTTCCAAAACTATACACTTTTTTCAAATAACCATCTGATGGATATTTTGTAAGTATATTATCTATATAAAAATTAACATATTTGTAAAATAAATTTTCATCTTGAGAACTTATAAATTCCAAAACATAATCTTTATCTAAGAAGTTAAAAAAATCTTTCTTTATTATTTCTAAATCTAAACTTTTAGTTATTACCTCCCAATCTGAAAACGAAACTTCTTTTTTAAATTGATCTATCAATTTTTTAAGCATGATTACTAATCTCATGTTTTATCTTTAAAAATATTTTAACATAAAAGGATATATTATATTATAAACATAGCATCACCATAGCTAAAAAATCTATATTTACTCTTTACAGCTATATTATAAGCTTCTAATATAAAATTTCTACCAGCAAAAGCACTTACAAGCATTAAAAGCGTAGATTTAGGTAAATGAAAATTTGTTATAAGTTTATCGACAACATTAAATTTATAAGGTGGATAGATAAATATATTTGTAAAACCTTCTGTCTTTTTTGTATCATAGTAGGTTTCAAGAACTCTAACAACTGTAGTACCAACTGCTATAACTGATTTACCTTTTCTCTTTGTTTCATCCAATAAATCTAAAGTATCCTTTGAAATTAAATAGTACTCTTCATGCATTTTATGTTTTGTTATATCTTC
>JBBIPN010000076.1:0-4773 GCA_037442825.1 Sulfurihydrogenibium sp.
AACAGTAGAGTTGATGGTACCGGTAGCGATGGAAGATCAGATGAGATTTGCTATCAGGGAAGGTGGTAGAACAGTAGGTGCTGGTGTTGTTACTAAAATAATTGAGTAATGTGAGGATTAAAGATGAGAGATATTATTACATTAGCATGTACAGAATGTAAAAGAAAAAACTATACAACAACTAAAAATAAGAGAAAACATCCAGATAGAATGGAACTTAAAAAATATTGCAAATTCTGTAAAAAACATACAGTACATAGAGAAATAAAATAGGATAGATTCTGTGGGGTAGTAGCTCAATTGGTAGAGCAGCGGACTCCAAATCCGCAGGTTGAGGGTTCGAGTCCTTCCTGCCCCGCCTTTGGAGAAAAGATGTTAAAACTTATAAACTTTTTAAAAGAAGTAAGAGAAGAACTTAAAAAGGTAACATGGCCTTCAAAACGTTTAGTACAAACAGCAACTGCAGCTGTAATTGTATTAACATTGATACTTTCTTTATATTTATGGAGTTTAGATATACTTTTTACAAAAATAATTACCTTTATTTTAGAGAGGTAGAGATTTAATGTCAGAAAATGAAAACATTTTGAATCAGGAAAATATAGATTTACAAGAGCAAAAAGAGGAAGCCAAATGGTATGCCTTATATACACAATCTAACTTAGAAGTAAAAGCAAAAGAAAATTTACTTAAAAATTTAGAACTCAACGATTTACAACATTTAGTTCAAGAGGTTGTAGTTCCTGCTGAAGAAAAGGTCGTAATTAAATCTCAAGGAAAAGAAAGATACAGACTATCGTTGAAAGGTTCAAATAGAATTTTGGAAGTTCAAGGTAAAAAAGGGATTACTAAATTTGCTATTGAAGATGGTACAGTTAGGGTTTTAGAGAGCGTAGAAGGTGATGAAAGCTGTGTTTCCCATAGTCCTATATCAAAACCAGGTCAGAAAATTTCATGTAAAGAAAATAAAACAGAAGTTAGAATTGTTTTAGAAAATAAAGTATTCCCTGGATATATTTTAATAAAAGCAAAATTAACAGATGATTTAATAGATTTAGTTAAGAAGACTCCATTTTTAATAGGATTTGTAAGTGCTGGTGGAGTACCTGTACCGTTAGATGAGAAAGATGTTATGAGAGTCTTAGGACAGATTCAAAAAGGAGCTCCTAAAGTTAAAAAACTCCTTTATACAAAAGGTGATAATATTAGAGTTATAGAAGGTCCATTTATGAACTTTACGGGAGTTGTTGAAGAAGTATTTCCAGATAAAGAGAAATTGATAGCACATATTACAATATTTGGAAGAGCAACACCGGTTGAACTTGAATTCTCCCAAGTGGAGAAGATTTAGCCTGTCAGTTCAACAGGTAAAATTTTAAAGACAGGCCCTAAGAATTCAAGGAGGTGTAGTTAAATGGCTAAGAAAGTAACAGGACAAGTTGAGCTGATGATACCAGCTCAGCAAGCAGCACCATCTCCACCAGTTGGACCAGCTTTAGGTCAACATGGTGTAAACATAATGGAGTTTGTAAAAAGCTTCAATGCAGCCACATCAAACATGAAACCAGGTACTATAGTACCGGTTGTAATCACAATTTACTCTGACAGATCTTTTACATTCATCTTAAAAACACCACCTGCTTCTTACCTTTTAAAAGAAGCTGCAGGAATTAAAACTGCTTCAGGAGACCCAAAGAGAAACAAAGTAGGAAAAATTACTGTAGCTCAACTTAAAGAGATTGCAGAGATGAAGTTGAAAGACTTAAACACTGATGATTTAGAGATGGCTATGAGGACTATAGCTGGTACAGCTCGTAGTATGGGAATTGAAATAGAAGGATATAAGGGGTAAGTGCTATGGCAAAGAGAGGAAAGAAATATTTAGAGGCTTTAAAGTTAATCAATAAAGAAAAAACTTATAGCTTAGATGAAGCTGTAGCGTTACTTAAGGAAGTTTCGAAAGTACTACAGAGAAAGTTTGATGAAACAGTAGAGTTAATTTTAAAACTTGGTGTAGATCCAAAGTATGCAGATCAGATGGTAAGAGGTTCTGTAGTTTTACCTAATGGTCTTGGAAGAGAGTTAAAAGTATTAGTTATAGCTCAAGGTGAAAAACAAAAGGAAGCTGAAGAAGCTGGTGCTGATTATTTTGGTGGTGAAGATTTGATCAACAAAATTGCAAGTGAAAACTGGATTGATTTTGACGTTGTTATTGCTACACCAGATATGATGCCAAAGATGGCTAAACTTGGTAAAATTTTAGGTCCTAGAGGTTTAATGCCAAATCCTAAGGTTGGTACTGTTACTAACGATATAAAAAGAGCTGTAACTGAATCTAAAAAAGGTAAAGTAGAGTTTAAAGTAGATAAAACTGGAAACTTACATGTTCCTGTTGGTAAACTTTCTTTTGAAGACTATAAATTAAAAGAAAATATACTTGCTGTTGTTGATGCTGTAATAAAAGCTAAGCCACCTGGTGCAAAGGGACAGTATGTAAGAAATACAGTTATAAAATCTACAATGAGCCCAGCTATTAAATTAAATGTTGCAGAACTTCAAAAAGCTTTAGAAACTAAAGCAGCTTAAGGAGATGAGCCATGACATTATCGGTTGAGAGAAAATCAATTAAAAAGAAGAGTGAGTTAGTTCAGCAATTAAAAGAAAAAATCGAAAAAGCTCCTGTAGTTATTTTACTAGACTTTAAAGGAATAGATGCAAATTCTGTTGCTGATTTTAGAAAAGCATTGAAGAAAAACAATGCAGAACTTAAAGTAGTGAAAAATACACTTTTATACAGGGCTTGCAATGGTACACAACTTTATGATAAAATAGATCTCTTTAAAGAGCAAACAGCTCTTATTATAGGACATGAAGATATAGTAGCTCCTGCAAAACTTTTAAAAGAGTTTTTAAAAGGAAAAGAAGATGCAAAAGTAAAAGGTGGGTTGGTAGAAGGTGTTTATGCAGATGCACAGAAAATTGACTATCTTGCATCTCTGCCAAGCAAAGAAGTACTTGTTGCTCAACTTCTTGCAGTATTACAAGCACCTATTACCAACTTTGTACGTGTACTTAACGCTTTACCGCAAAAAACAGTACTCGTATTAGATGCAATTAGAAAAGAAAAAGAGAAACAAGCTTAAATTTTAAATAAAAATTTATAGGAGGTTTTAATAGTATGGCAACAATTACAAGAGAAGAAATTAAAGAAGCTATTAAGTCAATGACAGTTTTAGAGTTAGCTCAGCTTGTTAAAGACTTAGAAGAAGAGTTTGGTGTTTCTGCAGCTGCTATGGTTGCTGCTGCTCCTGCTGCTGGTGGTGCTGCTGGTGCTGCTCCAGTTGAAGAAAAAACAGAGTTTGATGTTATCTTAGCAAACGCAGGTGCTAACAAAATCAACGTTATTAAAGTTGTAAGAGAAATTACTGGTCTTGGCTTAAAAGAAGCTAAAGATTTAGTTGATGGAGCTCCAAAACCAGTTAAAGAAGGTGTTTCTAAAGAAGAAGCTGAACAGATTAAGAAGAAATTGGAAGAAGCTGGAGCAACTGTAGAAGTAAAATAATATATATAATTTGAAAACAGTTATTTTATATAGAAAATATTTATAAGATTAAAAGGTAGATTACCTTCGTGGTAGTCTACCTTTATTTATTTTAAAATCAAATAAGGTGGTGTAAGGATGAGAGAAATAAAAGATCTAAAATACAATCCTTTTCGTAAAAAACTTTCTAAAAGAAAAGAAATAATAACACCCCCTGATCTTCTTTCAGTTCCAAAGGAATCTTTTGAAAACTTTGTACAGTTTAATGTTCATCCATTAAAAAGAGATCCTAACAAAGGATTAGAAAATCTACTTAGAACATCTTTTCCGTTTGTTGATCCTAATGGACAGCTTGAAGTAAGGTATATTGGGTACGAAGTAGGAGACTGGGAGTGTGGAAAGTGTAATAAACCGCTTCCTGATGAAGTTTTAGGTGGTCCAGGTGTAGATTGTCCCCATTGTGGTGGTCCTTTAATATACAAAGAAAAGTTAACAGTAGATGAATGTAAATATAAAGGTTTAACTTATGGTGCACCTTTAAGAGTTTTATTAGAACTTATTATAAATCATACAGACCCGAAAACAGGTGAAATTATACCAAAAACAATCAGAAAACAGAAGATATACTTTGGAGAGACTCCTTTACTTACTGATTATGCTTACTTTATGATAAATGGTAGTGAAAGGATTATCGTATCTCAGTTAATTAGATCTTCTGGTATATTTTTCTCAGCTAAAGAAGATAAAACAAAAGATATTATTACAAAAATTATATATGAAGGTAGCATTATACCTGAAAAAGGTTCAAGGTTAGAAGTTCAGTATGCAACTAACTCAGAAATATTCTATGCAAAGATAGATAGGAGAAAGATACTAGGAACTACATTAATTAGATCTTTTGGATTAGATACAGCATACAAAATTTTAAAAACCTTCTATGGTAAAGTTGATAGATATGTAGTTTCTGATGGTGAAATTATAGACGAAAATAAAAAAATATCTGTTTCTTTAGAAGAACTCTCCAACAGGGATATTTTTGTTATTTATACATTTGAAGAACCAACAGAGAAAGGTCAATTAGCAACAGTTAGACAGGAAAAATATATACCTGCAGAACTATTACCTAAGCTTATAAACGATGACAGAATAAAGATAGAAGAAATTGTTACTGTTGAACCACAAGTTATAAACAAATCACCATACCAAAGGGTTATTATTGAAACCTTAAAGAA
>JBBIPN010000077.1:0-4758 GCA_037442825.1 Sulfurihydrogenibium sp.
AAGTGAAGAAATATATAAAGATGTAATAGAAGGTAGTTTTTTAAATTTAGATAAAATAAATAATTTACCTAAACCTTTTATTTATAGGATTTTAATTAAATGGGTTTATGAAAACACAGGTATATATCCATCTTACAGTCAAATTTTGTCTATACTTAATGTTTTAAATAAAAAAGGTGAAAAAGAGTTTAAAATTAACAAAGATTATAAAATTATAAAAAGTTATGACAAACTGATTATAAGTAAAGTTAAAAATATGGAAAATTTAGATATAAAGTATAAATTAAAAGTTGGTGAAAAAGTGTATATAAAAGAAATTAACATTGAAATAGAAAGCTTTATTATGAATGTAAAAGATTATAAAAAGGAAGATAATATAGAATGTTTTGATTTACCAATAGATAGTGAATTTGAGATAAGAACAAGAAAAGAAGGTGATAAATTTTTACCTTTTGGTAAAAAAACAGAAAAAAAGTTAAAAGATGTTTTTATTGATTTAAAAGTCCCAAAACATATGAGAAATAATATACCACTTTTAACGTTTGATGATAAAATATTATGGATAGTTGGATATAAAAGATCTGGCTACTTTAAAATTTCTGAAAATTCAAAAGATGTTGTTTGTTTTAAGTTTAAGGAGGTAAAAGATAGATGCAACTAACTAAAAGTTTATTGGTTTGGTTTATTATAGGTGCCATGATGATTTTAGCATTTAATATGTTTGGTTCTAAGCAGATAACAGATAACAAAGTCTCATTTACTGAATTTATAAATATGGTTAATGATAAAAGTATTAAAGAAGCAACTGTAAGAGGTGATGAACTTATAGCTGTTACAGAAGAAGGGAAAAAGATAGAGACTGTTATACCTACTGGTTACTCAAAACTTTATGATATTTTATCTGAAAATGGAGTGCAGATAAAAGTTATATCGAGTGAATCAAATGGCTGGTTAATGACACTGCTAATATCATGGCTTCCTATACTTTTATTTATAGGATTATGGATATTTATGATGAGGCAGATGTCTGGAGGTCAAGGAAGAGCATTTTCCTTTGCAAAAAGTAAAGGAAAATTATACTTAGAAGAGAAGCCAAATGTTAGATTAGATGATGTTGCTGGGATGGATGAAGTAAAGGATGAAGTTAAAGAGCTTATAGAATATCTAAAAGATCCTTCAAGATATCAAAAACTTGGTGGAAGAGCACCAAAAGGTATACTTTTATATGGAGATCCTGGAGTAGGAAAAACACTGTTAGCAAAAGCTATTGCTGGTGAAGCTAGTGTACCCTTTATATCAATCTCTGGTTCAGATTTTGTTGAGATGTTTGTTGGTGTAGGTGCTGCAAGAGTTAGAGATTTATTTGAAACAGCAAAAAAACATGCTCCTTGCCTTATATTTATAGATGAAATTGATGCAGTAGGAAGAGCTAGAACTGGTGTAGGATTTGGTGGTGGTCACGATGAGAGAGAACAGACATTAAACCAACTTTTAGTTGAACTTGATGGTTTTGATTCGAACGAAGGGATTATTGTGATAGCAGCAACAAACAGACCTGATATTTTAGATCAAGCTTTACTAAGACCTGGAAGATTTGATAGACAGATATCTGTTCCAAAGCCAGATGTAAAAGGTAGATATGAAATATTAAAAGTCCATATAAAAAAGAAAAATATACCATTAGATAAAGATGTTGATTTAATGACTATAGCAAAAGGCACACCAGGATTTTCTGGTGCTGATCTGGCAAATGTTGTAAATGAAGCTGCATTACTTGCTGCAAGAAGGAAGAAAGATAAAGTTACAATGCAGGAACTTGAAGATGCCCTTGATAGAATAATGATGGGTCTTGAAAGAAAAGGAATGGCTATTACACAAAAAGAAAAAGAAAAAATAGCATATCATGAAGTAGGTCATGCTATTGTAGGGGTAATGCTTGAAGAAGCAGATCCATTGCATAAAGTTTCTATTATTCCAAGAGGAATGGCTCTTGGTGTAACTGTAAATTTACCAGAAGAAGATAGACATTTGTACTCTAAAAAAGATTTAATGGCAAGAATATTACAACTCTTTGGAGGTAGAGCTGCTGAAGAAGTATTCTATGGAAAAGATGGAATTACAACAGGTGCAGAAAACGACCTTATGAGAGCTACAGAACTTGCATATAGAATGGTAGCTTCATGGGGTATGAGTGATGCTATTGGACCAATACATGTGTCTACAAACAGAAGTGGTGGAATCTTTTTAGGAAATCAAGGACCAGAAATAAGTGAAGAAACGGCGAGAAAAATCGATGAAGAGGTAAACAAGATACTTAGAGAATCCTATGAAAAAGCTGAAAATATTATAAAATCTTATAAAGATGCCATTGTTGCAGTAGTTCAATTACTTCTTGATAAAGAAACAATTACATGTGAAGAGATGTTTGCAATTTTAAAAGAATATGGAGTGCCAGTTTTAAATAGATGTAGAAAGTTTGAAAATGTTGTTACAATTTCTGACTCTTCATCGCCAGAGTTACCACCTGCAGAACTTCCAGCCCCGGTATAATTAGTATGATAGATACACACTGTCATTTAGATATGTTATCAGAAGAAGATTTAAGAGAGAGTGTTAGTAGTGTTGATATACTTTTAACAATAGGTTGTGATAAAAAAGAGATTTATAAAGCGATTGATATAGCAGATAAATTTAATAATGTATACGTTGCTATTGGTTATCATCCTTATGATATTTCTGACATTATAGAAGAAGATATTTATAAACTTATTGATTTGAAAAAAGAAAATAGTAAAGTCGTTGCTATTGGTGAATGTGGTCTTGATTTTTATCGAGATAAAACACCTAAAGACAAACAAGAATATTTTTTTAGCCTTCAATTGGAAGTTGCTAAAAAGCTTGATTTGCCTGTTGTTATACACTCAAGAGAAGCAAACATAGAAACAGAGAATATTTTATATAAGTATGCACCCTTTAAAAGTAGTGGAATAATGCACTGTTTTGGTGGAGATTTAAGATTACTTGAATTTGCACTTGGTATAGGTTTTTATATATCTTTTGCTGGAAATATTACGTACCCAAAAGCTGATAATCTTAGAGAACTGATTAAAAAAGTTCCATTAGATAGGTTATTACTTGAAACAGATAGTCCTTTTTTAGCTCCTCAAAATGTTAGAGGTAAACAAAATAAACCTTCATATATATACTACACAAGAGATTTTGTAGCTAATCTACTTCAAATAGATGTAAAAGATTTAGAAAAAATAACAGATGAAAATGCTAAAAGAGTTTTAAAAATAAGTTCATAGGAGGTGAAACATGGAAAAGTATGATGTTATTATTGTAGGTGGTGGACCTGCAGGATTAGGTTGTGCTTTAACATTAGCTTCAGCAAAAGGTCATTTTGAATGGGGCGAAAATAGAAAATATTTAGTAATTGATAATAATTCTTCAGATTTATTAAAAGCAAAATTAAATAATGTACCTAGCATATTTCCTGGTTCCCTTGGAAAAGATGTTATAAAAAATCTAAAAGAACAAACTAAAATGTATGGAAATGTAGATATTATTGAGGGAAGGGTTGTTAAGGTAGAAGGAGAATATAAAAATTTCAAAGTTATTACACAGGACGGTAGAGAGTTTCATAGTGATTTTGTAGTATTTTCTACTGGATTTCATGAGTTTAATATAGAGTGTGAAGGTGTTGAAGTAATAGAAAATAAGAAATCTCCAAGACCTGGTAAAGTTCAATTAAAAGTTGACCAAGATTATAAAATAAGGGATGGATTATATGCAGCTGGACTTATAGCAGGTGTTAGTACTATGTTTACATCTGCTGCTGGAAGTGGTGTACAAGTTGCTTGTAATATACAGGCTATAATGGCAGGTAAAAACGTAGTTGTTCACGATGTTCCAGAGGGATCTTAGCATAAAACTTTTTTGTATTGTTCTTGATTTAAATCAATGAAATAATTAAATATAGAGGTATAGTCTTTTAGAAGATTTTTTATGTTGGGATAGCTCCCATAAAAAAAGTTGAAATAAAAGACTCTATTGATAAAGAAATGATAAAAAAGGGCGAGGAAATATCTAAGATAAAGTGTAGCTTGTGTCATAAAATAGACGAATTACATCTCAAAATTTATCTGAACAAGAAGCAAGATTTGTATTAGAATATCTTAGAATGACAGACAAAGAATCAAAATAGCTTATCTAGTATAATGATTTTAATCAATAGGGAGAGCATTTATTTGTTCTCCTGAATGAAAATTAATAAAATATAAATCAATAATTTTTAAATTAGTTCACGTATTCTCTTTAATTTTCATTATAAATGATAGAATTTTAACGTTAAATAATATTTGCTTTTAATTGGCTGTCTTAAGAAAGAAAAAGTTCAAAAGGGCTGAGGGAGGATCTGAAGATGCGGCAAAAAAGGTATATGTACCTCCAGGTCAATATGATGAGTTTTATGCATTCTTTTCAGGTGGTTTTAATGGTTAGTTGCTTGTTAGTGGTTTACCGTCAGGTAGATTGTTAAAAATAATTTCGGTATTTTCACAATATTCTGAAAATGGTTATGTATATTTTGAAGAAACAAACCTATGTTAAACCTATGTTAATGACTTTACATGGATTTATACCTTGGGGGATTTACACCTTTAGATAATAGTATTTGTTTTATTAGTTGTTTTTAAATTTTCTAAAAAAGATTTTTAAAGTCATAAAATTAAAATAAACATCTATCTATTCAAAAAT
>JBBIPN010000078.1:0-4722 GCA_037442825.1 Sulfurihydrogenibium sp.
GATGGATGAACGGAGTATATATAAGAGAAATATTAGATTTAGATGATATAACAAGGAGAGCAGTAGAGTTTTTTGAAGGTTTTGGATACAAAGCAGATTTTGATTACTATAAAAAAGTTATGTCAGCCATAAGAGATAGTATTGAAACGTTTATAGATATCAAAGAAAGGGCTAAAGTATTCTTTATAAATGAGTTTCCATTTACAGAAGAAATAATTACTGAAGTAAAAAGTGATGAAAACTTTTATAAAGTAGTTGAAATCTTCTATAACAAAATAAAAGATATAAACAGCATAACAAAAGAAGATTTTAAAAATATAACTAAGGATATTCAAAAAGAGTATAACATTAAAGGAAAAGCATTGTTCCATCCTTTAAGAGTTGCTTTAACAGGAGAATCTTCAGGTGTTGGATTAGATATTTTAGTAGAAGTAATAGGTGTTGAGAATGTAAAATTTAGAATAAATAGATTTTTAGAATATTTTGGATAAAAATAAGTTGTATAGAGAAAGATAAACGATGAAAGAAAACAAAATACAAAAGATAAACTTTAAATTTATATTCAGCAATCAAAAAAATTATTTCATTGAGCATGAATCTTATGTTGAAAAAAGAATCTTTATACAGCTTCTTAGCTATATTTTATCTGTTTTGGAAGATGATTTGAGTAATAAGAGGTGTTCCTTTAAATGTTAAATATTTGCTGTTTGATACTAATCAGATAAGTGATATTGGTGTAAGAAAGAATATGAGTGAGAATAAGATATTGTACTATACTATTGAACTTATCAAGATTAGACAAAGAATATAGAAGAGGCAAAGAGGAAGATATTAGAGATAGGAGGTTAAGAGATTAAGACTTTAGCTGATTTATTGATAGAAGAAAAAATAAAAAAGATAAAGGATAGAGAGTATTTAAGAATTCTTTTAAAGAAGATTATAAAATATTATGATGTTTTAAATCTTCTTAAGAATGAAGGATTGATTTAAATTAATGAGTAATATTATAGATTTAAAACAATTAAAAATAAAATTTGTTAAAGAAGATGGGAATATTTTAACATTAGAAGAGATAGATAAAATGTTAAAAAATAGTTTAGATATTAAAGAAAAATGGTTTTACCGAGCTTTGAAACATATATACGAAAACCATTATACGGAAGCTATAAAATGGTTACAACTCATTGGAGATGATTTTTCAAAACATATTATTTATATTTTAGCATTTAAACTGAAAGATAATTTTGTAATGGATAACTATAAAAATTATAAAAATTTTGAATATAAAGATTTAAAAGCTATTTTTGAATATAAAGGAAAATTATTTGATATAAGGACATTTGTTTTTTAGTAAATAATAAACTTTTCATTCAATTAAAAGTGGGGATCACAAAGCATATTCTCAAGCTATCGCATTATCATGGGGATGGCTTTACAATCATATAGCAAAAACAGATAAAAAATATGGAATATATGCAAAAGAAAATGGTTATATTTAAGAGAATATCCTTAGAACTTAAAGGTCCTAAGGACTTTATTGTTAGTTTATGTAGCTGCTTTTTTTACAGCTTCTAAAACTTCATCATAATTTGGTTCTTCTGTGATTTCTGGTACGATTTGTTTGTAAACTACTTTTCCATCTTTTCCGACAACAAATATAGCCCTTGCTAAGATACCAGCTAAAGGTCCCTCAGCTATTAAAACACCATATTTTTGACCAAATTCCTTATTTCTAAAGTCTGAAGCACAAGTTAGATTTTCAATACCTTCTGTAGAGCAAAATCTTTTAGATGCAAATGGTAAATCCATAGATATAACTGTAACATCTGCACCTGAGATTTGAGAAACAGCTTCATTAAATTTTCTTGTTTCAGTTGCACAAACTGGTGTATCAAGTGAAGGAACAGCTATAAGAACTTGAACTATACCTTTAGCACCACCAACTTTTTTTTCTGATAGATCTGTTGCAACTACTGTTACTTCTGGAGCTATATCTCCAATGTTTACTTCATCCCCTTTTAATGCTACTGGATTTCCTTTTAATGTTACTGTTGTCATCTTTACCTCCTAAAAAATTTTTTATTTTGCGATGAATATTTAACACTACTTAAATACAGTTTATGTATGATTTTTTTTCTATAATAGATATGATTTTTATCAAGATTATAGTGATTTATATTCAGGAAGTAAAATAGTGTCTCTAACTAAACTTAGAATAAATAAAATAAGAGACAAAAATACTTAAAATTTACATAAAATAAAAATACACTTATTAATAATAGGTGTAAAATTTAATATAAGGTAAATTATATTGCAATATCAAAAATTGTTTATCACTGTGAAATAGAGATTTATAATTCTAAGTATAAAATCACTTGTATAGTCTTTATTAAAGAATAAGAAATAATCTATAATGTTTTAATAAATTTAATAAATGCTTTTTACTTTACAAGAATAAGGAGTTTTAATGATGAAACGACTTTATCTTAACAAAAGTAATGATTATTTTTCACTTGTTCGCCGCGATATTATAGAGTTAATTCCATCTGGTAAAAATAAGATATTAGAGATAGGATGTGGAAAGGGCTTTTCATTGCTGGAAATGAAAAAAACAGGAAAAGCAGAGTATACAGTTGGTGTAGATATTATAGATTCTGATGAAGCAAAAAGAAATATGGATGAGTTTTATAATGTAAATATTGAAAACTATAATTTACCTTTTAACGATTATTTTGATATTATCGTTTGTGGTGATGTTCTTGAGCATTTAGTTGATCCATGGAGAACAGTAAAAAAATTAAAAACATATCTAAAAACTAATGGACTTTTAATAGCAAGTATTCCAAATAT
Organism: Sulfurihydrogenibium sp.; assembly: GCA_037442825.1. Classification (GTDB taxonomy): domain Bacteria; phylum Aquificota; class Aquificia; order Aquificales; family Hydrogenothermaceae; genus Sulfurihydrogenibium. The sequence goes on from JBBIPN010000078.1 coordinate 2,851, forward strand.
AAGAGAAATAAGAGTATTAGCAACTATTTTTTTAAAAGGAAGTTTTGAATATCATGATAGTGGAATATTGGATAAAACCCATTTAAGATTTTTTTGTAAGAAAGATATGATAAAACTTTTTAAAAATGCAAATTTTAAGATAGAAAAGATTCATTATAATTTATATCTAAAGGGAGATTTATTAAATAAACTATCTTTTGGTTTCCTTGAAGAATTTTTGGTATCTCAATATCTAATTGTTGCAAAAAAAGTGTAAAAATTTTAAAATTTATATCAATTTTAATTAACTTTATTAATATGTTATTGAAAAGTTAAGAATATTGGTTAAAAAAGAATTAAATTTAATTGCTGTAAGAAAATTATGGAGACAGTACTTAAACTGCAGAACTTAAATTTGCAATCCTTATATTTTTAAGTTAAAAAATATTTAAAAATAAGTTATTATATAATTTCATAATAACTTTTTAATTTAAATGAGAGTATATAATGGATTTAAATTTTTACATAAGGCAAATCATAGAAGAGTTTAGTAAATCTATAGATTTAGAAAGACAATTTAGAGCATTAAAGACTACCACAGATTACGTAGAAAAGAATTTATCAAATGTAATTTCTGTTTCATCTTTATTTGAAGTACATGATGTTGCTATAAAAGAAATTTCTATCAATAGTTATGATGGGATTATAGCAGAGTTTGGTGTTTACACAGGAAAAACCATAAATCACATTGCAAAAAAGTTACCAAATTATAAAGTGTATGGATTTGATTCTTTTCAAGGTCTGCCTGAGTTTTGGAGAGATGGTTTTGATAAAGGAACTTTTAAATTAGAAAAACTACCAGAGGTAGAAAGTAATGTTGAATTGGTCGTTGGGCTGTTTGAAAAAACTTTACCAAGATTTTTAAAAAATGAAAATAGAAAAATAGCATATCTACATGTAGATTGCGATCTTTATTCTTCAACAAAAACCGTTTTTAATTATTTAAGAGATAGAATTGTTTCTGGAACTGTTATTGTATTTGACGAATATTTCAATTATCCAGGATGGGAAGAAGGAGAATTTAAAGCTTTTCAAGAATTTATAAAAGAAACTGGCAAAGAATATAAATATCTAACATACAATAGAAAACATGAACAGGTAGCTGTTAAAATTATAAAAGGATGATTTATGTTTGACTACATAATTGTCGGTTCAGGTTTTGCTGGTAGTGTAATAGCAGAGAGGATAGCAAACATTTTAAATAAAAAAGTTTTAATTATTGAAAAAAGAAATCATATTGGTGGAAACTGTTATGACTATAAAGATGAAAATGGAATAATAGTACACAAGTACGGTCCACATCTATTTCATACAGAGTATAAAGAAGTGTTTGACTACCTTTCAAATTTTACTGATTGGCATATATATCATCATAAAGTTTTGGCTTTTATAGATGGTAAAAAAGTTCCAATACCTTTTAATTTTAACACGATGGAGATGCTTTTTCCGGTATCTCTTGCACAAAAACTACAGGAAAAATTACTGCAACGTTATGAATATGGTTCTAAAATACCCATATTAGAATTAAAGAAAGAAGAGGATAAAGATTTAAAATTTTTAGCTAACTTTGTATACGAAAAAGTTTTTAAAAATTATACAGCAAAACAATGGGGATTAAAACCAGAAGACATTAACTCAGAGGTTACAGCAAGAGTACCCATTTTTATAGGAAAAGATAATAGATACTTTAATGACAAATATCAAGCAGTTCCAAAGGAAGGATATACAAAGGTATTTGAGAGGATACTAAATCATCTCAACATAAAGTTAATGCTAAACATAAATTATAAAGAAGTTATAACTATAGATTTTGAGACTAGAAAAATATACTTT
>JBBIPN010000079.1:0-4483 GCA_037442825.1 Sulfurihydrogenibium sp.
TCCATACTTTACCTTTTATATTCAAATTCGTTTTTATATCTTGTACTTCTAGGATATAAAATTTTTGCCATTATTATAGAAAATTCATAAAAAATAATCAATGGGGCAGCGAGCATAAGTTGACTAAAAACATCAGGAGTAGGTGTAAGTATTGCAGCAAGTATAAAGGCTAAAACGATAAAATAGGGACGTGATTTTCTTAAAAATTCTGGTGTGACAATCCCAAGTCTTGCGAGTAAAGAAAGAATAACAGGTAGTTCAAATGTTAGACCAAAAGCAAAAATCATTTTTAAGATAAAAGATATATACTCTTTCACTGCGAATATTGCTTCTGCTCCAAGCTGTATATTACCAAAGTTTATGAAAAACCCTAAAGCAACAGGTAAAACAATATAGAAAGAAAATAAACATCCTATCATGAAAAATAGCGTTGTAAAGATTACAAAAGGTATAGCTAACTTTTTTTCATGTTCATATAAAGCAGGTTCTATAAATTTCCATATTTGGTAAAAAACAAAAGGTGAAACCAATATAAATCCAGCCAAAAAAGATATTTTCATAGCTGTAAAAAATGGTTCTGTCGGTGATAAAAAGTATAGTTTTAAATTAGAATTTGTTTTTAAAAGAGGGATTTTTAAAATTTCAAATATATAATTAGCTTTTGTAAAAGCTACGACTGTACCGATGATAATAGCTAAAACTATTCTAATAAGTCTTGTCCTGAGTTCTGTTAAATGTTCTGTTAGTGGTGCTTCCGGTAATTGATGTCCAATCATCTATTCAAACCTCTGATTTATCTTTTTTAAATGAGATTTTTTCTCTTTCTAATTCTTTTTGTTCATTATCTTTTTTTATTTCATTTTCAAATGTTTTTTCAAAATCTTCATCTTTATTTTTTATAGGTTCAACATATTTTTTATCTTCAACTTCTTTTTTTATATCAGAAACGTAGATGTCTGTCATTACTGAGGTTTTTACATCATCTATGGAGTTTTTAATTTCTCTGTATACTTTTCCAATAGTTCTAGCAACTTCTGGTAGTTTACTAGGTCCAAGCACTATCAAAGCTACTACCAATATTAAAATTAGCTCTTGAAATCCTATCCCAAACATTTTATCCTCCTAAAATTATTATAAACTAAAATTAAAAATCTATACCCAAGTTAAGTTCTAATCTATATCCACTTTCAAAAGGTTTTTTATCTAATTTCTTTGTGTAGTTAAACATAAAAGCTCCTATCTGTGTAGGTATATATAAACCTATACCAGCACTTTTTCTAAAACTTGGTTGTTTAAAATCTTCAAAATGTGTATAAACATTGCCAAAATCAAAAAGTGTAAGAAAATAGATATTGAATTTTGGATAGATTGGTAAGATTAGATCGTTGTTTAGTAGTATAAAACTATTACCTCCAACACCTTTTTTCCCTGATAACTCTTCAAAAGCAAAACCTCTCATATTTGATATACCACCAAGATAATACCTTTCTGAAAGTGGTAAACTATAAACACTTTTGAATATGTATCCAGCTGTTAATCTTTGTGTGAATGTTATAAAATCAAAAAAGTTTTTATAGTATCTAAATGAAGTTTCTAAGGATTGGTAGTCTATATCTCCAGTGTAAATTTTTGAGTTTAGATATGTGTAATAGCCTCTTGTAGGGTTTATTTTCCTATTTCTATGGTCGTCTAAAATACTAAACTGAAAGCTGTAAGTTTTAAAGTTTCTAAGGGGATTATCTATTGTTTCATTATCTATTACATTATATTTTTTCTCTATTTTAAAATTTGTTTTTACCCATTTATTTATTTTCTTCTCAAATGTTAAATCAAAGCCTGACATCTTAAAATCAAAATATCTATGATATTGATTAGCTTCAAAAGCCGATAAAAAACTATTTAACCCCCATTTATGAAGTCTATTTCCGAAAGATAATCTATAGTTAGTTTGAAAGTTAGATCTTTCTATATATGAAGACAATTCATAACCAAGGTTAAAGAGGTTTTTAAGAACTAAAGCTAACGAAATTTTAAATTGTTGATCTGTTGAATAACCTATGCTTCCTTGTAATAGACCTCTTTTATCATCATGTAAAAGAAGTGCTTTATTTACTGTTTTGTTATTTTCATCTTGAATAATAACTGGATTAATATAATCAAAAATTTTTGAATCGTATAATCTGCCTAACACTAAATCAAAATCGTCTTTTGAAAAAGATTTTCTATCTTTAAACTGTTTTTCAACTACGTCAGGATTAAGAAAGTAACTGCCATATATAAAAGTAACACCATTTTTATATTTTTCTCCTAGTTGATATTCAAAATTTACATTTAAATAAATATTATTGTTATCTTCTTTACTGTCTAAGATTAAAGATACTTCAGCATCAAGATATCCATCTTCTCTTACTTTATTTCTCAGTTCTTCTTGTATTTGCAATAGTTCATTTGGATTATAAACTTTTGGTAGCTTTATTTTACGATTAATAAAATAACCTATCTGGTTTATTTGTGTTAATAAATATTTTTTTCCTTTGGAAAATGAAATTTCTAAGTATAATTTATCATTTTCTATTTCTTCTTTAATATCGAATCTATTTGCTATATAACCTTCTTCATAAAGTTTTTCTGAATATTTTTTAAGTTGATCAAGTAATAATTCTTTATTGTAAAAATCATTTGAAAAATGTTTTAGCATATTTTTTAAATTTTCATCATCTGTATTTATTTTTATCTCTTCTACTTTATACCTTTTTCCTTCTTTAATATTAAAGTTAATCATAGTAAATATTGGGAATAGATCTGAAAAGGTTTCCTCCGATTCTTTAATATCTGTATCTATTTCAACATCTAAAAAACCTTTATTTTTGTAAAAATTTATTATGTTCTCTTTTGAAACTTCAAATTCATTGTAGTTAAATCCATTATCTATAAATGTAGTTAAATGGTTAAGAGTGTTTGAGTCAAAACTTTCATTTCCATAAAATGTCAAAATATATCTTGTCCCAAAGTCTATTAAGATATATAAGTTTGCTAAATTATAATCAATTTGTTCTATATCTTGAAGTACAACAAATGCATCAAAGTATCCAGCTTGTTTTAAAAATTTTTGAAGTTTTTCTATCGAATTTTCAAGTTGATTAAAATAAACAACATCTCCTTTTTTTATGTTTAAAACCTTAAGGAAATTACTTTTATCTAAATTGGAAATTTCTAAATCTGAAAGAAAAATAATATCATTTATCTTTGTTTTCTTTCCTTCGTCTATTTTAATTGTAATATTTGCATTATTTTTATTGTCAAACTTTGTAGAAATGTTGACAGTTGCAAATAAAAATCCATTTTCTGCGTAAAATTGCCTTATCCTGAGGGGTATATTATCTAAAATAGAGATATCGAATGTTTGCTTTTCCATTAAGCCGGTAATTGGTTTAATCTCACTGCTCCAAAAAGATTTATTACCTAATATGGTTATTTTTTTAGCAATAGGTTTTCTTTTTAAGAATATTTTATTTTCTTTGATTTCTATTTTTTCAAAATCATTAGTTAAATTGAAAAAATCAGCAACGAAATGAGGATTATTTGTTAAATGTAGTATTTTCTCACCATTATTTTTGGGAATAGGGTAGTCATAAATAATGTTTTCAGCATATACTTTAATAACTGAAAAAATCATTAATATTGTTATAAGTTTATACATCATTTATTAAATACCTCTAATTATGCTAAAAATCATTTGCAAATTTATACAAAACTATATTATTATATTTTAATTTTTGAAACAGAGGTGGTTTTTTTGCAGAGAAGGAATACTAATCAAAGAAAAGTTATATATGAGATTGTAAAAAATACAGATATACATCCTACTGCAGATTGGGTATATGAAAGAGCAAGGGCTGTTATTCCAAATATTAGTTTAGGAACTGTTTATAGGAATTTGAAACTTTTAACAGAAGAAGGTTATCTAATAGAAATAGAAGATGGAAAACAAAGTAGATTTGATGCAAAATTAGAAAAACATTTCCATTTAAAGTGTAATGTATGTAGGAACATATATGATGTAGATTTTGATAAATTAAATATTATTATTAATGATAGCAGTTTTATAGTTTATAATGTGAAAGTTATGATTGAAGGTATCTGTCATAAATGTATAAAGAGAGAAAAAAGTGAAAAGGATAGTTAGTCCTATAAACTTTAAAGAGAATAGGCTTCCCCCTGGCCAACACTGGACTGATAAATTACATATATTGGGTATTTCTGATCCACCAGATATAGATTTGTCATATTATAGATTAAAAATATTTGGTGAAGTAGAAAAAACAGTTTCATTAACATGGGATGATATTATGAGTCTAGAAAAGGTTGAACTTGTTGCAGATTTTCATTGTGTGACAAGATGGAGTTGTAAAGATGTTATATGGCAAGGTTTCCATGTAGATGAGATAAAAAAGTTAGTTGATATAAATCCAAATGCTAAAGC
>JBBIPN010000080.1:0-4480 GCA_037442825.1 Sulfurihydrogenibium sp.
CAATTTTTTCTGGAATTGGATCTTTATTTAAAAACCATTCAGCATTTGCCCAAGATTCTAAAACTTCCTTTGCATAATTATTGGTTTTTGATAACTCAACAATATCGTTGAAAGCATCATAAACTAAGAGTGTATTTTTTAGTGAGTTAGCTGCTTCTTGAGCTACTTCTGGATCTTCGTGGGAAATAGCATCAATAAGAGGTTTTACGTTGTAACCACCTAGCATAGTACCGAGTATTTGAACTGCTTTCTTTGGTGAGATAGCTGGAGAGTATGCTTTTCCTTGAACAATATCATTTAGAAATGCTGCCTTTACGTAAGCACCCTCATCAACACCTGGACTTACTCTGTTAACAAGTAAATCCATTAAGAAATCTTCTTCTATAATTGGTACTTCTTTTAAAAGTTCTACAACGGCAGCAACTTGCTTTGCATTTAATGGTAATGCTGGAATACCAAGTTTTGCCCTTTCTTCTACATGTTTTCTATACTCTGCTAAAAATCCCATTAAACTCACCTCACTAAATTTTTTTTCAAAAAAATATTATATCTTAGTTTTTAAAAAAATCAAACACTGTTTTATTTTTATTGTATGTTAAAATAAGGTTTATGAAGAGATACAACTATAAAATGGTTATTAGATATATAGGAACAAACTACAATGGTTGGCAAAGGCAAAAAAATGGAATTGGTATACAAGAGATATTTGAAAATCTTTTATCACGGTTATTTAATGAAAAAATAACAGTTCTAGGTGCAAGTAGAACAGATGCAAGAGTTCATGCTTTAAAACAAGTAGCCAACTTTAAGACAAAAAGCTTTAAAAATCCAGAAATTATTTATAACTATTTAAATGCAAAGCTCCCAAGAGATATAGCTGTTTTAAGTGTCGAAGAAGTTAATATAAATTTTAATGCAAGATTTTCAGCAAAAGGAAAAACATACATATACAAAATAAATATTAAACCAGATCCATTTTTATATAATCTATCCTGGTATTTTAATAAAAAACTTGATATAGTAAAAGTAGTTGAAGCATTAGAGATTATAAAAAAATATAAAGATTTAACGTCTCTTGCAAAAGAGGGAGACTACTTAAGAAAAGAGATTGATTTAAGAGAAACTAAATTACATTTTGATGGTAAAATTATTACTATAGAAATTACAGCTTCACATTTTTTAAGAAATATGGTTAGAAGGATAGTTGGACACTGTGTTGCTATAGGAAGAGGTAGTTTATCTCTATCACAGCTTCAAGAGATAATAGAAAATAAAAATCCAAAGTATGGAAAGTTTACAGCTCCACCAGAAGGGTTGTATCTAAAGGAGGTATACTATTGAATATAGACCAAAATTTTAAAGCTGGTTTTGTAGCACTAATTGGAAGACCAAACGTTGGAAAATCAACTTTACTTAACAATATTTTAGGAACTAAAATCAGTATTGTAAGTCCAAAACCGCAAACTACAAGAATGAGAATACTAGGTGTAAAACATTTACCAGAAGGCCAGATTATATTTATCGACACACCAGGAATACAGAAAGGTAAAGATTTATTGACTAAATCAGTTATAGAATCAGCTGTATCAGGTATGGAAGGTGCAGATGTTATAGCTATGATGATAGAAGCAGAGAAAGGTTGGACAAAAGAAGACAAATATATTGTAGAAAACTATCTAAAAAAGTTAAACAAAATAGCTATTTTAATTATAAACAAAATAGATAAAATTCAAAGAGACCTTGTTTTACCACTAATAGAAGAATCTACAAAGGTATACGATTTTAAAGAGATTATTCCTATCTCAGCTATTAAAAACTTAAACATTGATGAGCTTATAAAAGTATTACTAAAATATCTACCTCAATCACCACCTCTTTATCCAGAAGATCAGATAACAGATTTACCACTAAAATTTTATATTACAGAGATAATAAGAGAAAAAGTTTTTTTAACTATGAGACAAGAAGTTCCATACTCTGTAGCTGTTGAAGTAGAAAGTATAAAAGAAGGAGAAAAAAATAAAAAGCTAGTTATTATCGATGCTATTATATATGTAGAAAAAGAAAATCATAAAGGTATAATAATTGGGAAGAAAGGCCAAAATCTCAAGAATATAGGAACGTTAGCCAGAGAAGATTTAGAGTTTTTACTTGGTAAAAAAGTACATCTAAACCTATATGTAAAAGTAAAAGAAAATTGGAAGGAAGATTTACCTTTACTTAGAGATTTAGGTTATAACTTGAGTTAATAAAGAGGAAACATTGTCGCCAATAATAGAAGTTTTAAAGGAAACTATAAAAAGGTTAATATTAAAACACGATTATAAAACATTAGAAAAATTACTATCTAAAACACATAAAGGTGATATAGCTGAAGTTTTAAAATATCTTTCTAAAGAAGAAAGATTTTATATTGTAAATACATTGGTAAAAACAAATACTGATAAAGCTTCTGAGGTTTTTACAGATTTAGAGGAAGATATAAAAGCAGAGATTTTAAGAAATTTAAATTCAAAAGATTTATTGCCTCTTTTGGTAAATCTAACTTCTTCTGAAATCATTAAAATATTAGACTTAATGCCAGAAGATACAAAATCATTTATTTTGAAAAATCTTCAAGAAGATAAACTTCAAGAAATAAATATGATAGTTTCAAAAGAAGAAGATAGTATAGCTACTGTTGTCAGTAAAGATTATATAGCACTTTTTGAAAATACTACAGTTTCAGAAGCCTTAGAAATAATCAGACAATCATTAGAAGATATAGAGGTACTTTATATATATGTTGTAGATGATAAAAATCGATTGGTAGGTATAGTTTCTTTTAAAGACATTCTCAACAATGCAGCTAACATAAACCTTAAAGATATAATGAATAGAGATTTAATATTTGTTAATATCAACCAAACAAAAGAGGAAGTTATTGATATTTTTAAAAGGTATGACCTTTATATGCTTCCAGTTGTAGATGATGATGATGTATTACAGGGAGTTGTTTATGTTCAAAATATTTTAGATGTTATCTCAGAAAAAACAACAGAAGATTTTTTCAAGATGGCAGGAGCTCAAGAAGAAGAACTTTTCTATCAAGATAAAACATTTAAAATTGCAAAGTTAAGATTACCTTGGCTTTTAGCTGCAACATTTGGAGAGTTTATAACAGCTATTATAATAAGCTTTTTCCGTTACACAATAGAACAGTTTTTACCTATTATATTCTTTTTACCTATGGTTGCAGCCTTAAGCGGTAATATTAGCTCACAAGCAGCAATAATAACAGCAAGAGGGTTAAAAGAAGGTAGACTTTCAGAGAACATTTATGATTATATCCAATCTGTAATTAAAGAATTAAAAGTTTCACTTGTTTTAGGTTTAATAATAGGTATATTTGTAGGATTTGTTTCTTCATTATGGATAAGTAATCATAAACTTGGAATGATAGTTGGAATAGCATTATTTTTTAGCATGTTTATAGCTGGACTTTTAGGAAGCTTAGTTCCGTATCTAATGGATAGATTTGGAAAAGACCCAACCCTTGCAACTGGACCTATAGTTTTAACACTTAACGATATAGTAGGAATATCTATATATTTAATAGTTGCTGCTTATTTTATTCACTATTTAAATCTATAAAAAGGAGGTTTTTAAATGATAGCATTTGTCTTTCCTGGACAAGGTTCTCAGTATGTAGGTATGGGAAAAGATTTTTATGAAAATTTTCAGGAAGTAAAAGATATTTATGAAAAAGTTAATCAAAAACTTGGATTTAATCTAAAAGAAATAATATTTAATAATGAAGAAAATTTAAATTTAACAGAGTATACGCAACCTTCCATATTACTTACTTCCTATATAATTTATAAAATCTTTAGTGAAAAAACAAATATAAGACCATCTTTTGTAGCTGGACATTCTTTAGGAGAATTTACAGCACTGACAGTATCAGATAGTTTAACAATAGAAGATGCTGTATATCTAACATATATAAGAGGAAAGTTGATGCAATCAGCAGTACCTGAAGGAAAAGGTTTAATGGCAGCTATCATTGGATTAGATTCTCAAAAAATAGAAGAGATATTAAAAACAGTTGATGGTATTGTTGAGATAGCAAACTACAACTCATACGAACAAACTGTTATATCTGGAGAAACAGAAGCAGTAAAAAAAGCTATGGAACTTTTAAAAAATAGTGGTGCTAAAAAGGTTGTACCACTTGCTGTTTCTGTACCAGCTCATTCTTCATTGTTGAAAGAAAAAGCAGAAGAATTTGCAAAATATATAGATTCAACAGATATAAAAGATGCAAAAATTTCAGTAATATCAAATATAACAGCTAAACCTATCTCTAAATCAGAAGAGATAAAAACAGAACTAAAAGCACATTTTTACTCATCTGTTAGATGGGTTCAAACAGTGGAATTTTTAGCTTCTCAAGGTGTAAACAAAATTTATGAGATAGGTCCTAAAAAAGTATTAACTG
>JBBIPN010000081.1:0-4430 GCA_037442825.1 Sulfurihydrogenibium sp.
AATTTACCTTCTTCATTTACTTCTTCTATTAAAACTTCTACTATCTTATCTTGGTAAGCTAAATTCTTCTTAAAAGTTATATCTTTTTGTAAATTTATCAAGTCATTAAGTCTTTTTGATATTTCTTCCTGTGATTCATTATAATAAAGGTTTGCAGCTGGTGTACCAGGTCTTGGAGAGTATTTAAAAGCAAAAACTTGATCGTATTCTACTTCCTTTAAGACTTTAACTGTTTCTAAATAATCTTCATATGTTTCTCCAGGAAAACCTACTATTATATCTGTAGATAATGCTAAATTTGGAATATGCTTTTTTAAAAGGTCAATTTTTTCTAAGTATTCTTTCTGTGTATAACCTCTGTCCATTGCATTTAAAATTTTGTCTGAACCTGCTTGAATAGGAAGATGTAAAGCTTCACATACTTGTGGTATATCAGCCATTAATTTTATTGTGTCTTCATCTAAATCTCTTGGATGACCGGTTGTAAATCTTATTCTTTCTACACCTTTTACTTCAGATACAGCTTTTAAAAGTTCCCAAAATTTAACATCTCCTAAATCTTTACCATATGCAGTTACGTTTTGTCCTATGAGATGTATCTCTTTTACCCCATCTTTTACTAAAAATTGAATTTCTCTTAATATATCTCCTATTCTTCTACTTCTTTCTTTCCCTCGTGTATAAGGAACTATACAGTAAGTACATTTTTTGTCACAACCTCTTATAACAGTAACAAAAGCTGTATATTTGTTTTCTCTAACTGTTGGGAATTGATCTAAGAGATTTTCATTTTCATCTATCTCTTCTAATATTTCTACTGCTTTATTTCCTTGTTTTGCTTCTTCCAATAGCTTAGGTAAATGGTGTATATTTGTAGTTCCAAAAACCATATCTATAAATGGTGCTTTTTGAAGAATCTCATAACCAGCTCTTTGGGCTAAACAACCACAAACACCAATTACTGCATTTGGATTACTCTTTTTTACTTTTCTAAACTCACCTAAAGCTGATAAAACTTTTTGGTCTGGTTTTTCCCTAACAGAACATGTATTGACTAGTATAACATCAGCTTCTTCCCAGTTTTCTGCTGGTGAGTATCCAAGAGTTTTTAAAATACCTGCCATTTTTTCAGAATCGTTAACATTCATCTGGCAGCCAAAAGTTCTTATATAATATTTCATTTACTTACCTCGTTGAAGTTTTATTCTTAAAAAACTCTATCATATATAAAATCAATATTCTTTAAAAATTCGTCAATATTAAAAATTTTGTCTATTTCTTCTTTTGTAAAGAGAGATTTTACCTCTTCATCTCCTAATAGAGCATCTTTAAACATTAACCCTTCTGTATCCCATGCTTTCATTGCGTTTCTTTGAACTGTATCGTAAGCTTTATCTCTTGATAGTCCCTTTTCTACAAGTGCTACTAAAACTTTTGATGAAAAATAAAGTCCTTTTGATTTTTCCATATTTTTCTTCATATTTTCAGGATAAACAACAAGGTCTTTCAATACGTTTATAGTTAAGTTTAAAATGTAGTCTAATGCTATTGAGCTATCTGGAAGTATTACTCTTTCTACAGATGAGTGAGATATATCTCTTTCATGCCAGAGGGCTATATTCTCCATTGCTGGAATGCTGTTTGATCTAATTAGTCTTGCTAAACCTGTAATTCTTTCACAGGTAATTGGGTTTTTCTTATGAGGCATAGCTGAAGAGCCCCGCTGACCTTTTTTAAATGGTTCTTGAGCTTCTAAAACTTCCGTTCTTTGTAGATGTCTTATCTCTATAGCAATCTTTTCTAAGGAAGATGATGTTATTGCTAAAGCTGTCATATACTGTGCATGTCTATCTCTCTGTATAACTTGATTTGCTACAGGTTCAGGTTTTAAGTTAAGTTCTTGTAATGTGAGTATCTCTAATTCTGGTGGAATGTTTGAGTATGTTCCTACAGCACCGGATATTGTTCCATAAGAGATGACTTCTTTTGCATCTTCAAGTCTTTTTTTGTTTCTTTTAAACTCTTCATACCAAAGGGCAAACTTTAAGCCAAAAGTCATAGGTTCTGCATGGACACCATGAGTTCTTCCCATTATAACAGTATGTTTATACTTTAAGGCATTCTCTTTAAGTACCTCTAAAAGTCTATCAATATCTTGAATAAGCAAATTTGCACTTTCTCTAAGTATTAATGCTAAAGCTGTGTCTATAACGTCAGAAGATGTTAATCCTAAATGTATGTATCTGCCGTTTTCTCCTACTTGTTCAGCTACTGCTGTTACAAATGCTAATACATCATGGTTGTATATTTTATCAAGTTCATTTATCCTCTCTACGGTTTTATCATCTATATAAGTTTTCTCTATTATTTCTTTTAATGCTTTATCTGGGATTTTCCCTAGTTTATTCCATGCTTTACATACAGCTATTTCTACATCTAACCATTTTTGGAATTTATTTTTTTCACTCCATATGTTTCCCATTTTTTCTAATGTGTATCTTTTAATCATGAGAGCTCCTCTTTTATGATTTTATTTACAAGTGCTGGGTTTGCTTTTCCTTTTGTTTCTTTCATAACTTGACCTACAAAAAAGCCAAAAAGCTTTTCGTTTCCTGCTTTGTACTTTTCTACTTCTTGAGGGAACTTTGATAATACAGTTTTTACTATATTCCTTATCTCATCTTCGTTAGAAATCTGTTTTAACCCCTTTTCTTCTACTATCTGCTTAGGTGATTTTTTTGCTTCAAAAGATTCTTCAAATATCTCTTTTGCTATCTTTCCTGATATAGTTCCATCGTTAATTAGTATCAAAAGTTCTGCGAGGTAAGTTGGAGATATTGGTGAGTCTTTTATATCTATACTTTTTTCATTGAGCTTACCTAAAAGCTCATTTACTATCCAGTTTGCAACCATTTTTGGATTTTGTGGGAACAATGTTAAAACTTCTTCAAAGTAGTTTGCTAAATTTTTGTCAGATATCATCACTTCTGCTAAGTTTATCGGTATATCTAACGTTTCAACATATCTATGTAATTTTTCATCAGGAAGTTCTGGTAAAGATTGTTTTATGTTTAAAATTTCTTCTTCTTTTATTATTACTGGTAATAAATCTGGATCTGGGAAATATCTATAGTCGTGGGCTTCTTCTTTTGTTCTCATTGTGTATGTTTTCCCACTGCTTGGGTCAAATAGTCTTGTTTCTTGAACTATTTTCTCCCCTTTTTTAAGTAGTTTTGATTGCCTTTCTATTTCATACTCAATAGCTTTTACTATAAATCTAAAGGAGTTTATATTTTTTAGTTCTACTTTTGTACCGAGTTTTTCAGAACCTTTTGGTTTTAGTGATATATTAACATCACATCTTAACTGTCCTTTTTCCATATCAGCATCAGAAACACCTATATATCTCATTATATTTCTAAGTTTTTCAAGGTAAGCTTTTGCTTCTTCTGGTGAAGATATATCAGGTTCTGTAACAATTTCCATAAGTGGAGTACCAGCTCTATTTAAATCTACATAAGATCTACTTCCTTCATGGATTGTTTTACCTGCATCTTCTTCTATATGAAGTCTGTGTATCCTAATTTTTTTCTCTTGATCTTTTATTCTAATATTTATATAACCATCTGTTGCAAGTGGTTTATCATACTGGGATATTTGATAACCTTTTGGTAAATCTGGATAGAAATAATTTTTTCTTGCCATTATAGAAATGTTATGAACTTTGCAATTTAAAGCTAATGCAGCTTTTACTGCATATTCTATAGCAGTTTTATTTATAACTGGTAATGTTCCTGGATGTGCTAAACATACAGGGCAAACGTTTGTATTTGGTGGTGCTCCAAACTCCAATTTACAACTACAAAACATTTTTGTTTTTGTATTCATCTGAACGTGTGTTTCCAAGCCAATAACTACATCAAATTCACTAGCAATAGATACAGCAGATTCCATCATACTCTCCTCTCTTATTTTTTAGATAAAGGTCCTTTTACATTTTTTATAGCTCTTTCAGTTGCAAATTTGTACCTTATATCTTGTTTAGCTAATTTTTCTAACTCTGCTTTAATCTGTTTTTCTGCTTCATCAGATGCATTTTTATATCCTAAAACGTAAGCTACAATAGCAACTAATGCAAATCCAAAAAACTCTACAATTTTACCTATTATAGGCATAGTTTGTTGTAAAAATAGACCTCCAACAGCAAAAACAATTCCTACACCTAAGATAATTTTCCAGTATTTAAGTAAAATATCTCCAAGCATGATAACTCCTTATGTTTTAGATTTAAACAAGATATTATTATATCATTTCATAATCTTAATCTCTCTAAAATAAATTATTTATTGATATATTTTTTTTCATAATCAAACGTGTCTTTAACTATATTGAAATTTGTAAAGTAGAAAAACATCTCTGTATCGCCTTTA
>JBBIPN010000082.1:0-4370 GCA_037442825.1 Sulfurihydrogenibium sp.
CAACAGACCTGTCCAAAGTATAGGTGGTAGGGAAGTTTTTGAGAGTTTTTAATGTATAGGATAAATCCTATCTTCATTAGGTAGTTCAAATGTTTTGTTATCTATCTGTAGGATAGGATTTATCCATTTTTTATATAAAATATTTTCTATAATTATTTGGTATTTAAAAGTTTTAACTTCATCAAAATGATATAAAAACCCATCTGTAAATCCTTCTATGTTTTCTGTTAAAAGATATTTTTTCTCACAGCTTGTTTTATTTAATGTTGTTAAAAATTTAAAACTTTCATAATCTGTAAATAAATAGCATTTTCCCTTGTTAGAAACAATAACAGAAGGATAGCTTTTACCTTGAAAAAGGTATATCTTTAGTTTTGTATCAGATTTTGAAAATAAAAGAAAAACCATAAATAAAAAAACTATAGATGCCATTTTAATATCTATTCTAAATGGATATAAAACTAAAGCTGTTAGAATAAGAAAATATAAAATTAATATAAAGATATTTGTTTCAAATCCAGTAAAAAATAAACCAAAATTATTGAAAATATCTACAATCTTTATAAATATCAAACCAAAGAAATCCATAATCTTAACTAAAAAAGGTATACTAAATCCTGTAAAAATGTTTAAAATAGAAAATGTAAGGAAAGGATATAAAGGTAAAGATGCAAAAGGTGTAGCTAAAATAGTAGTAGGTGAAAAATTTCCAAAATGATAAATAACAATTGGTGCTGTATACACAGTAGCAAATATAGAAGCTACAAAGGTTTTTATTAAAATACTTTTTTCTTCAAAAAGTTTTAAGCTTATGATAATACCAAAAATAGCTAAAAAAGATAGCTGAAAAGATATACTAAATAAAGATTCTGGGTTTAAAAATAAAAATATAAATGCTGTAAAAAATAGAATATTTAAGGAATTTTCTTTCAAATTGATAAGCTTTGATATCAAAATTATTATAGACATAAAAACAGCCCTAACTACAGGTATAGCAAAACCGGTAAATACGGCATAAAAAGGCAATATTAGAAGTAATAAAAGATATCTAAACTGTTTTGATAAGAAGGAAAAGATTAAACTTAAAGATAAAAAAATTATTGCTATATGACTACCAGATATAGCAATAAGATGAGCTAAACCTGTTTGATAAAAAGGTTGTAATGTTTTATAATCTAAAAAACTTCTTTCACCAAATATAAGGGCTGTTCCTACAGAAAACGTTTTTTTATCTATAGAGCTTTGACTGTAATTTTCAATGAGTTTATCTCTAAAACGGAAAAATGAATATAGAAAATTATCTTTATTATCTACTTTTAAGAAATATTTTCTGGGTTTTAAGTAACCTTTATCTGTTAATGTTCCAATAAATGCCACCTTTGAAAGTAAGTATATATCTTTTCCTTCCTTATCTTCAACTAAAACCTTTAACCTTTTTCCTTTTAAATCTGTATTAGAATTAATAACTTTACAGCTAAACTGTTTACCAAATTTTGTATACTCTGGGAATGAAACAACTAAACATTCTACAAATACTGGATTTTCTACTTTATTTATCTGTTCTTTAAAAGATATAGATAAACCTATCACAAAAATGGCAATATTTAGTATTAAAAATCTAACTAAATCTTTAAAAATAATTGCTAAAACTAATAATAAAACACCAACAAAAATATTTATTTCAATGTTTAAATAGTTATTTATAACTATTCCTAAGCTTAAAGCTAAAAAAGGAAAAAACCAAGGATAAATCATTTTTTAAAAATTAGCTTCAAAGCACCTGGTAAAATTGATAGTATTATTATTCCATAAATAAAAAAACTAAAGTTTTCTTTAACAAAAGGTATATTTCCTGTAAAGTATCCAAGTGTGAAAAAAAATGTAATCCAAAAAAAACCACCTAAAAAGTTATAAAATAAAAATTTATATACATCCATTTTACCAATACCAGCTACAAAAGGAACAAATGTCCTAAATATCGGTAAAAACCTTGATATTACAACTGCTTTACCACCATGCTTAGCAAAGAAGTTTTCCGTTTGTATAATATACTCTTTCTTTACATACTTAACTAACTTTTTACCAAAAAAGTATCCTATAAAGAAGTTAGATATATTCCCAAGTACTGCAGCTATAAACAATGTAAAATAGATTATCCAGAAATTTAAACTCCCCTTACCAGCTAATGAACCTACGACAAAAAGCAGAGAATCTCCAGGTAAAAAAGGGGTAAAAACAAGACCTGTTTCCGAAAATATTATTAAAAAAAGTATAAGATAAACTAATGACCCATACTGTTGAATAATTAAATCTAAATATTTATCTATATGAAGTATAAAATCTAAAAATTCCATATAGAATTATAACATAAAAAAGCCCCCATCTTAGGGGGCTTGATAGTTTTATATAAAACTTTCTTTCTTTAGAACTCCATGTCTCCCATTCCTGCGCCTGCACCACCAGGGAGTTTTTCTTCTTTTTCTTTAATTTCAGCAACTAAACATTCTGCTGTTAACATGGTACCAGCTATAGAAGCTGCATTTTGTAATGCAGTTCTTACTACTTTAGTTGGGTCTATAATACCAGCTTCTACCATATCTACATATTCGCCAGTTGCTGCATTAAATCCGTAGTTAACATTGTCAACATCTTTAATTTTCTCTAATACTACAGAACCTTCAAAACCTGCATTGTAAGCTATTTGTTTTAATGGTACTTTAGATGCGTTTTTAACTATCTTAATACCCCAAGATTTGTCTGTATTTTCTTCTTTTATATTACATAATGCTCTTGAAGCTCTGTATAAAGCTACACCACCACCAGGAACGATACCTTCCTCTACTGCAGCTTTTGTAGCATGTACTGCATCATCTACTCTGTCTTTTTTCTCTTTAAGTTCTGCTTCAGTAGCAGCACCTACTTTAATGATAGCTACACCACCAGCAAGTTTAGCAAGTCTTTCTTGTAATTTTTCTTTGTCATATTCTGATGTAGTTGTCTCAATTTGTTTTTTGATTTGCTCAATTCTTGCTTTAATATCTTCAGGGTTTCCTTTTCCACCAATTATTGTAGTATTATCTTTATCTACAATAACCTTATCAGCTTTTCCAAGCATATCTAAATCTACAGATTCAAGTTTAATACCGAGGTCTTCAGTTATAGCTGTACCACTTGTTAAGATAGCAATATCTTGCAACATTGCTTTTCTTCTTTCACCAAATCCAGGAGCTTTTACAGCACAAACTTTTAATACTCCTTTAATGTGGTTTACAACTAATGTAGCAAGTGCTTCACCTTCTACGTCTTCAGCTATAATTAACAATGGTTTGTTTGTTTGAACTACTTTTTCAAGAACTGGTAAAAGTTCTCTAATGTTGCTTATTTTTTTCTCATAGATTAAGATATAAGGGTTTTCTAATACAGCTTCCATTTTTTCTGGATTTGTTACAAAGTAAGGTGATAGATAACCTCTATCAAATTGCATACCCTCAGTAACTTCAAGTACAGTTTCTGCAGATTTTGACTCTTCAACAGTTATAACACCATCTTTTCCTACTTTTTCCATAGCATCTGCAATAATCTTTCCTATTTCAGGGTCGTTGTTTGCAGATATTGTTGCAACTTGTTCAATTTCTTTTCTTCCAAAAACTGGTTTAGAAATTTTCTTGAGTTCTTCTATTATTACTTTTACAGCCTCATCGATTCCTCTTTTAATATAAACTGGGTTTGCACCAGATGCTATAGCTTTTAATCCTTCTTCATAGATTGCTTGTGTTAAGATTGTAGCTGTTGTTGTACCATCTCCAGCTACATCAGCAGTTTTTGAAGCAACTTCTTTTACAAGTTGAGCTGCCATATTTTCATATGGATCAGAAAGTTCTATTTCTTTTGCCACTGATACACCGTCTTTTGTTACAGCTGGGGAACCCCATTTTTTCTCAAGAATTACCTCTCTACCTCTTGGACCTAACGTTACTTTAACAGCATTTGCAAGTTTATCTACACCTGCTTTTAACTTAGCTCTTGCTTCATCTCCATAAACTAATTTTTTTACCGCCATCTATGGACCTCCTTTAATTTTTTTAGTTTTCAATTATTGCTAAAATATCATCTTCTCTTAATATGATTAACTCTTCACCATCAACTTTTACTTCATTTCCAGCATATTTGCTGAAATAAACTTTATCACCAGCTTTTACCTTAGGAGGTAAAACATTACCATTTTCTAATACCTTTCCTTCACCTACAGCTACAACTTCTCCAATTTGAGGTTTTTCTTTTGCTGTATCTGGAATTATAATACCAGCTGGTGTTTTTGCTACATCTTCCTCTACTCTCTTAATAACAACTCTGTCATAAAGAGGTCTTAA
>JBBIPN010000083.1:0-4232 GCA_037442825.1 Sulfurihydrogenibium sp.
AAAAAAGATAAGTTTTATGACCAAACGTTAAAGGGAAAGTCTATAGGTTTAATATTTATGAAACAATCAACAAGGACAAGGCTGTCTTTTGAAATAGGTGTTTATCAAATGGGAGGTCAACCTATATATATTTCCGGTTCAACAACACAGTTAAGTAGAGGAGAAGATATAAAAGATACTGGAAGAGTTATGTCAAGATATTTAGATGGCATTGTTATAAGGACGTTTTCTCATCAAGAAGTTGAAGAACTTGGAAAATATAGTGATATTCCTGTTATAAATGCTCTTACAGATTATCAGCATCCATGCCAGGTATTAGCTGATTTAATGACAATTGATGAAGTTTTTGGAAGGTTAGATAATCTCAAGTTGGCGTATGTAGGTGATGGAAATAATATGGCAAATACCTTATTACTTGCTTGTGCATTAATGGGAATAGATATTTCTGTAGCAACACCACCTAACTATGAACCAAATGGAAAAGCTGTCTTAGAAAGTTTAGAGATTGCTAAAAAAACTGGTGCAAAAATCAATATTACCAACAATCCTAAGGAAGCTGTGTTAGGTGCTGATGTTTTATATACTGATGTGTGGGTAAGTATGGGACAAGAAGGGGATAAAGATAAGAAAAATATCTTTGAAAGTTTTACGATAGATGATTATTTAGTAGCTATTGCAAAACCACATGCAATAGTTATGCATTGTTTACCTGCCCATAAAGGAGAAGAGATTTCTGAAGATGTTTTTGAAAGATTTTCTGATGTTATTTTTAACCAAGCAGAAAACAGATTGCATGTCCAAAAATCTTTGATGAGTTTTATATTTAAAAAAGTTTAGGAGGTTTTTTATGGAGAAAAAAAAGGTCGTTTATAGGAGACATGATAGAAATCAAATACCTCTTTTGGCACCAGAAATAAGAAAAAATACATTTAAAGAGTATTCATTAGGATTAGGACATACAGCAGCAGAAGATGAGGCAAACAGATGTATAATTTGCAAAAAACCACCATGTCAAGAACATCAAGGTAAGTATGGTTGTCCAGTTTATGGGGATATAAATCTTTGGATGGAACAGATACAAAAAAATAACTTAATAGAGGCTTTAAGAATATTAAGAGCAAAAAATCCGTTTCCTTCAATATGTGGTAGAGTTTGCCCACAAGATAGATTATGTGAAAGTACCTGTGTGCTAACATTTAAAGATAATGGTCAAGCTGTTAATATAGGTGGTCTTGAAAGATTTGTAGGTGATTCTATCAGAATGAGCGGTATAAATTGGGAAGATCCAAAAGACTCACCTACAGGTAAAAAGGTAGCAGTAGTTGGATCTGGACCTGCTGGATTATCAGCTGCTTATTTTTTGGCGAAAAAAGGTCATTCTGTAACAGTTTTTGAAGCTTTATCTTTTACAGGCGGTGTAATGAGGTATGGTATACCAACTGCGAGACTTGATAGAGAAGTTTTAGATTGGGAAATTTCGTTAATTGAAAAACTTGGTGTTGAGATAAAAACAGGTATTAAAGTAGGAAAGGATATTTCTTTAGAAGAGCTTAGAAAACAGTTTGATGCTGTATTTTTAGGGGTAGGTTCTGGAAGAGGGAAAAAGATGGGAATTCCAGGAGAAAATTTAAAAGGTGTTTATACTGCTATATCATTTTTAATGAAAGCTAACGTAGATTATGTAGATGATATGCTTGCACCAGAAACAGATGTAGAATTACCAAGAAATAGAAGAGTAGCAGTGATAGGTGGTGGTTTTACAGCAGCTGACTGTATGTATACATCCATAAGACTTGGAAATGAAACCCATTTAGTGTATAGAAGAACAAGAGATACTTCTTCAGCAAGACAAGAAGAGTGGGACCATTTAGCAGAAGAAGGTGCAATCTTAAGATGGTTAACTCAGCCTATTGAAGTAGTTGGAAACGAAAAGGGAGAAGTAATTGGATTAAAATGTATAAAAATGGAGTTAGTTCCTGATGAAAAGGGTGGTAGACCAAAACCAGTAGAGGTCACAGGTTCAGAACATATTATAGAGTGTGATGCAGTTATCATGGCTGTAGGACAGGGAGATAACCCTCTTGCTTATAAAGATGTACCAGATTTAAAAATAGATAAATGGAACAATTTATCTACAGTTGATAAAAAATATAGAACAAATATAGAAGGAATATTTGCAGGTGGAGACGTTGTAAACGGTGGTGATACAGTAGTAGTAGCTATAAGACATGGAAGAGATGCTGCTGAAAGTATACATGAATATTTAATGACAAAAGAGTGGAAATATGGAGAAGAATAATATGTAAAAGGGGATAACATCCCCTTTCTTATCGCTAAATCAGATTTTTAATAATTCTCAGTTTTTCCAAAAATATGTCTTTAATATAGTTAATTATTCAGATAAGGTAACCATTGAGAAACCCATAAACTTAATAAACCAGTATATAGACTAAAAACAAACTCTATTATTTTAGAACTACATGATAGTAAAATTGTAAAAGTTGGTGAAATAGTTAAACTTATCGGTATAGCTTATTCTAATTATTGTATCTACTGATGGAGGAAAATCTTGGAATGAAACTAAATTAGGTAAAGATTTAGGAAAATACTCATGGATTCAATGGTTCTACGAATTTATATCAAGGAAAAAAGGTAATGGTTAAAGCTAAAAATAGTATTGTAGAATCTCAAATTTAATTAACTAATGTTGTCCAAACATTAACAGTAAAAGTTATTTGAGGAGAAATATAAAATGTTGAGGAGATTAATATTATATAGTTTAGCATTATTTGGCTTTACATATGCAGAAAATATTAAAACTATAGAAATTTAAAATGTTACAGATAAACCATTAAAAAATGATAATGGTAAAGAATTGTTTAAAAATTACTGTAGTATTTGTTATAGCTACTATATTTCTATACAAAAAAACTTGGCAAAAGAGGATGGGAGTTAGAAGTTAATAAAATGGTAAAGTTTGGTGCTACAATAGAAAATCAAAAAGACATAGATGCTATAATTGACTATCTTTCTAAAAATTACTGATATTTAATAAATTCTAAATTTCCAATGTTCAAAGATTTTAATATACCAAGGGAAATTAGATTTTCAATTTTCCCTTGGGTTTTTTCATCAAATAGTGTTTTTATATCGTGTTTTGTATATGCTCTTTTTTTGAAAGTATTGAGTATATCTTCTTCTTCAAGATGAATTTTTTTTATATTACCACCTTCTTTTCTTAAAGCAACATTGACATTTAATCCTTCAAATATCTTTGCCATATCATAAAGTGTTTGATTATCAACAGGAAAAACTCTATAAGCAGGTGGTCTATCTACTGTTGATAAATCAATTCTATCTGGTTTTATCTTTTTTGCTGCTTCTACAATTTTTTCTATCACTTCCTTTTTGTCGTTTACATATTTAACTATCAATACTTCTAAAACAAGTAAACCTTTGTATTCTTTCCTAAAAGAAATCATTCCTTCTATAATTTCATCTATATTTATACCTTTTAGTGGTCTGTCTATTTTTTCGAATGTTTTTTGGTCTGCAGCATCTAAAGATAATTTAACTATATCAAATTTTTTTAAAGCTTCTCTTACTTTGTTATTATTTATAGTGCTACCGTTAGATAGTATTAGCGTTTTCGACCTTCCTTTAATTTTATTTAATTCTATTATTAAATTATCTAAATCTTCATATAGGGTAGGCTCTCCATTTGCAGTAACTGTTATTACGTCTGGATAATCGTTAGATTCTAAGTAATTTTTTACCTCTTTTATGATATTTTCTACTTTTGGAGGATTTTTAATTTTATTTATAGGCTTAGCTTTTTTAAGTTCACAGTATAAACAATCAAAATTACAACTTTTCTCTTCTGGAGACAGGTCAATCCCAAGTGATAAACTAAACCTTCTTGATAAAACAGGACCAAATAAATATTTATACATACTTATCCTTTTTAAATTCTTAGGTATTAATATTATATGCTTTCTGGTAAAGATTTAAATAGATTTAATTTAAGTTTAAATAGAAAAAACCCCCATTTAGGGGGGTGTAAAATTTACTTTCTCATAGGCTTTTTAATTTATTTTCCCATGTATTGAGTTCTTTTTTCAATTTTTTCTTTTAACTCTTCAATATTTTTTTCTACTTGTACTAATTTACTATTACACTCTGCAGGACAACTATTTTTTACATCATTTAAAGCTGATTCAAGTTGAGATATT
>JBBIPN010000084.1:0-4123 GCA_037442825.1 Sulfurihydrogenibium sp.
AGGATTTTCAGCAGCTTTTGATGAACTAAGAAAGATAGTATATAAAGATACAAACTACCAGTATAGTCCTTTAGGAAGTGAAGAAACCTTAAATAAAATTACTATAGAAGATATCAAAAATAGATGGAATAAACTACTAAATAGTAAAAGAATAGTTGTGTCTATTGTTGGAGATTTACCATATAAAAAAGCTGAAAGAATATTAAAAAAATTGTCAGATATTAAAAGTGGAGAAGATTTTGAATTTCCTGTTTTAAATAAAAATATAAATGAAAGTAGTTGTGTTTATATACAAAGAGAAGGTCAACAATCTACTATTTTGATTGCATACGATGCTCCAATATTACTTTCTAAGGATTATTTTAGTTTTAGGGTTTTAAATGGAGTGCTCGGTAGTGGTTTTACTTCAAGACTTTTTCAAGAGTTAAGAGAAAAAAGAGGATTAGCTTATGCTGTAGGTTCTTTCTTCCCTACAAGATTAAATATTGGAACGGTTGTAACTTATATTGGAACAGATATTAAAAAAACAGAAGAATCTGAAAAAGGAGTTAGAGAAGTTGTAGATAAACTTATAGAAGGAATTAAAAAGGAAGAAATAGATACTGCTAAAGAAAAGATTATAGGTATATTCCTTATGGACCATCAAACTCGATCAAAACAAGCTTACTATTTAGGATGGTATGAAACAGTTGGTTTAGGATACAAAATGGATAAAGATTTTCCAAATATAATAAGAAAAATAACTCAAGAAGATGTAGAAGGAGTAGTTAAAAAGTACTTTAAGAAAAGCGCATGTGTAATAGTAAAACCTTAAAAATAAATTAGGAGGTGTTTATAATTGATTTGGTTTACAGAGTATCAAACAAAAAATACTGGTATAACTGTAAAGGTAAAAGAAGCTAAAACATTTAAATCACAGTATCAAGAAATATTGATACTTGATACTTATGAGTATGGAAAGATGTTAGTTTTAGATGGTGCAGTTCAAACTACAGAAAGAGATGAGTTTATATATCATGAAATGTTAACACATCCAGCTTTATTAAAACATCCAAATCCTGAAAGAGTATTGGTTATCGGTGGAGGCGATGGTGGTACTATAAGAGAAGTTTTAAAACATGAAAGTGTAAAAGAAGCTCATCTTTGTGAGATAGATGGTGATGTTATTGCATTATCTAAACAATACCTTCCTACAATATCTTGTGAACTTGAAAACCCTAAAGTTAAAATTTTTGTTGAAGATGGAAATAAATTTTTAGATGAGAGACAAAATTATTATGATGTTATACTTCTTGATTTATCTGATCCTGTAGGTCCTGCAGAAGCATTATTTAAAAGAGAGTTTTATAAAAAAGTAAAATCAGCTTTAAGAGAAAACGGAATAATGACTGCACAAACAGAATCTCCTTTCCTGCAAGAGCTATACTTTAAAACAGCTGTTAACGAAATAAAACAAGTATTTAAAAACTGGGGAACATACCTTGCCTTTATACCAACTTATCCAGCTGGCATGTGGAGTTTTACAATGGCTTCTGATAGTGTAGATATATTTTCTAATTATATAAAAAATAAAGAAGTATTTGACAAATTGAATAATAAATATTTTTGTGATAAAATATATAATTCTTTATTTTCTTTGCCAAAATTCGTTGAAGATTTAATAAAATAAAAGTGAGGTGAAAAAGTGACAAGAGAAGTTTTAAACACTGTAGCAAAAAGAGCTTCTGAAAAAACAAATATTAAACTTTATGGAAGAAGTGTTGAAAGGGTTTTAGCTGGATTATTAACTACTTCTGATTTTTGGAGAGTTGTTGACTTAGCGGATCAACCAGTTCCAGCTACATCTCAAATAGTTAGAGAGATTGTTTCTGAAGGTTTAGCAAAAATTGAAAATGACGAAATTTTACTTACAGAGAAAGGTATAGAACTTGTAAAAGATTTAAAGATACCTCCAGCTATTGATTATTCTTGTAAAGCATGTGAAGGAAGAGGAATACCTTTTTATGTAAATTTAGATTGGTATCATACATTTTTACAAGTTACTAAAGACAGACCAAAAGCTATTCAAGATTATGACCAAGGTAGTGTAACACCAGAAACAACTATATCAAGAGTTTTATTTTTAGACTCAAGAGAAGACTTAAGAGATAGAGATATATTAGTAATGGGAGCTGAAGATGATTTAACAGGGTTAGCTGTAGCTCTTACAAAACTACCAAGAAGAGTTTTAGTTTTAGATATAGATGAAAGGTCTATAGATTTTGACAATAGAATATTTAAAGAGTTAGGAATAGATAATGCTGAAGCTATAAGGTTTGACCTTAGAAATCCATTCCCAGAAGATTGGATTAAATCATTTGACGTATTTATAACAGATCCACCAGAAACATTAAAAGCATTTAAAGCATTTATAGCAAGAGGAATAGCTTCATTAAAACAAGAAGGTAGTGTTGGATACTTTGGATTAACATTGAGAGATTCTTCTATCACAAGATGGCATCAGTTCCAAAAAGCTCTTATAAATGATTATGGTATGGTTATAACTGATATCATTCAAGATTTCAATGCTTATATGAACTGGGACTACCATGCAGAAACAAAAGCTCAAGAAGTAGCACCTGTAAGTAAAGTTCCAACAGATATCTGGTATAGGTCAGCTTGGGTTAGAATGGAAGCTTTACCAGGTTTTAAAGGTGAAAACGTTCAAATTACAGATGAAGTATTTAGAGAGTTATATTTAGACGAAGAAGGCTCTACAACATAAATAACCTTTCCCCCTAATTTTAAGGGGGATTATTTAAATTTTTTCTTAAAAATCCGATAAGGTCTTTAATAATAAATTTCAGGGATTTTTGTTATGAAGAAACTTATATTTTTATTTTTTCTTGTTTTAGCTTTATATTTCTTATCTGATAAAATCTCTAATCTTCAATCAAAATATAATTCTATTATATTTGGAGAAAATAAGGAAAGCCAAGTATTCGACAAAAAAGAAGAAAACCAAAATGTTAACATAGAAAAACTAAAATCTAAAAATGAAGAAAAAAAGTATGAAGAAAAAGCTAATCAAGAGATAAATAAAATACTTGGTATGGAAGAAAAAAAGAGAGAGGAACCCTCTTTTATTGAAAAAATAGAAGAATACATTAAAATAATTAAAGAGAAATTTGTAAATATCTGGAGAAAGGAATGAAAAACTTTAAGTTTAATACAGTAGAAGAAGCTATAAAAGATATTCAAGAAGGAAAAATTGTGATAGTAGTAGATGATCCAGATAGAGAAAATGAAGGAGATTTAGTTTGTGCAGCAGAAAAAGTAACACCAGATATAATAAATTTTATGGCAAAGGAAGGTAGAGGTTTAATATGCTTATCAATGTTACCTGAAAGATTGAAAGAATTAGATATACCACTAATGACAACCAATAACACAGATCCGAAAGGAACAGCTTTTTGTGTTTCTGTAGATGCACATCCAAAGTTTGGTATCACTACAGGAATATCTGCTTATGAAAGAGCAACAACTATAAAACTTGCAGTAAGTCCCGACGCAAAACCTACAGATTTTGTAAAGCCAGGTCATATTTTTCCTTTAATGGCAAAAAAAGGTGGAGTTTTGGAAAGAACAGGACATACAGAAGCATCTGTAGATCTAGCAAAACTTGCAGGTTTATATCCAGCAGGTGTTATCTGTGAAATAATGAAAGATGATGGTACTATGGCAAGACTTCCAGATTTAATAACATTTGCTAAAAAACATAATTTAAAAATAATAACAATAGCAGATTTAGTACAGTATAGATTAAAAAGAGAAAAACTTATATCTAAAGAAGCGGAAGCTTTTCTACCTACAAAATACGGAATATTTAAAATATATGGATATAAAAGTCTTGTAGATGGAAATGAACATGTTGCTCTTGTAATGGGAGAGATAAAAGAAGATGAACCTATTTTAGTTAGAGTTCATTCAGAATGTTTAACAGGTGATATATTTGGCTCTCTTAGATGTGATTGTCAAAATCAACTTCATCTGGCATTAAAGAAGATAGCAGAAGAAGGAAAAGGTGTGTTAGTTTATATGAGAGGACATGAAGGAAGAGGAATAGGTATAGTAAATAAGATAA
>JBBIPN010000085.1:0-4093 GCA_037442825.1 Sulfurihydrogenibium sp.
GTGTAGAAATTTCAGAAGAAAATAAATTAATGTTATGGATTCCAAAAGGTTTTGCTCATGGTTTTTTAACATTATCAGATGAAGCTGAGATACTATACAAAGTATCTGGTAGTGAGTACAATCCACAAGCTGATAGAGGTATTATCTGGAATGATAAAGAGTTATCTATAGATTGGCCATTGAAAAATATAGACAATATAATTTTATCTGAAAAAGATAAAAATTTACCTTCCTTAAAGGATGCTGAAATAAATTTTGTATACGGAGGTTGATTTGAAATTATTAATAACAGGTGGAGCAGGTTTTATTGGAAGTGAGTTTGTTAGGCAAGCGGTAAATAAAGATTTAGAATGTGTAGTTGTAGATAAACTTACATATGCTGGAGATTTAGAAAGATTGAAATCTGTTATAGACAAGATAACATTTTATAAAGGCGACATAAATAACATAGAATTTTTAGAATATATATTTAAACAAGAAAAACCAGATATAGTAGTTCACTGGGCAGCAGAAAGTCATGTAGATAGAAGTATACTAAATCCTTCAGATTTTATTGATGCAAATGTAAAAGGAACTCAAACACTTTTAGATGTATCAAAAGAAAATGATATAAAACTTTTTATAAATATAGCTACTGACGAAGTTTACGGAGAACTTGGAGAAGAAGGTCAATTTTATGAAACTACACAACTTAACCCAAACTCACCTTACTCTGTAAGTAAAGCATCTGCTGATATGTTAGGAAGAGCTTACTATAGAACTTACAACTTACCAGTTATAACTGTAAGACCTTCCAACAACTATGGCTGGTGGCAATATCCAGAAAAACTTATACCAGTGATAATAATAAAAGCTTTAAACAATGAACCTATACCCGTATACGGGAAAGGCTTAAACATTAGAGAATGGCTTTTTGTTTCCGATTGTGCTGATGCTGTATTTGAAATAATACAAAAAGGTAAAGTAGGTGAAATATACAATGTAGGTAGTGGACAAGAAAAAAGAAATATAGATGTAGCTAAAGCTATTCTTTCAATTTTAAATAAATCTGAAGATTTAATATCTTTTGTAAAAGATAGACCAGGTCATGACTATAGATATTCTCTTAATGTAGAAAAAATAGAAAGAGAAATAGGTTGGAAAGCAAAAGTCAAGTTTGAAGAAGGCATAGAAAAAACAGTAAACTGGTATTTAAATAATTTAGATTGGGTAAATAGAAAGTTAGATTATTTAAGAAAGTATTGGGAAAAAGTTTATGGTTAAGTACTTACTTTTAGGAAAAAAGGGACAGCTTGGGAAAGAGTTTATAAAATATTTTGAAAGAAAAGACATTATATTTAAAGCTCTTTCAAGGGAAGAATGTGATGTTTCTAACTTTAATCAACTTTCTAAAATCTTTAATGATTTTAAACCAGATTTAGTTATTAATTGTACTGCTTATAACAAAGTAGATAATGCAGAATGGGAATATTTTGAAGCTATAAAAACAAACAGTTTAGCTATTGAAAATTTAATAAATCTTTGTATAGATTATAATAGTTTTCTTATTCATTACTCAACAGATTATGTTTTTGATGGATTAAAAAATGGACCTTACACAGAAGAAGATTCACCTAATCCAGTAAATATGTATGGAAAAAGTAAATTAATGGGAGAAAAATTTATATTAGAA
Organism: Sulfurihydrogenibium sp.; assembly: GCA_037442825.1. Classification (GTDB taxonomy): domain Bacteria; phylum Aquificota; class Aquificia; order Aquificales; family Hydrogenothermaceae; genus Sulfurihydrogenibium. The sequence continues at coordinate 1,673 of JBBIPN010000085.1, forward strand.
AGTGATTATAGTAAATTTTTACTTTTTAGAATAAGCTGGGTATACGGTGGAGGTAAACAAAACTTCCTTTATAAATTGTCACAATGGGCACAAAATCAAGAATATCTAAAGGTAGCTTGTGATGAAATTTCGGTACCAACTTCAACAAAAACAATAGTTGATATAACATTAAAAGCTATAGATAAAGGGCTTACTGGACTTTATCATCTTGTAAATTCTGGCTATACTTCACGATTTGAATGGGCTTTAGAATACTTTAGATTGGCTGGAATAAAGAAATTTATATATCCAGCATATCAATTAGATTTTAACCTTCCAGCAAAGAGACCAAGATTTTCTGCAATGAGTAATGAAAAAATATCAAAAGACCTTAATATAGAAATAAAACATTGGAAAGATGCATTAAAAGAAAATATGAAATAATTTTTATGGTATAATATTTAAATCTTTTGGCCGGGTAGCCAAGTGGTAAGGCAGGGGACTGCAAATCCCTTATACGTGGGTTCGATTCCCACCCCGGCCTTTATGTTTTATGTCCTAAAAACAAAATCTCGATTATTCTAAAATATCTAAAAAAATTTTCTTAGAGGTGAAAAAATGGAAAAATCTATTTTAATATTTAAAGGACATCCTTTAAAATTTGAAACACAAGTAAATGAAAAAATTGATTTCGATAATATCGAAACTTATATGGAAATACCTTTTGAGTTTTATTTAGATCTACCTGAAGAGGAAAAAGCATTTGTACAAGGTTTTAACTACTATATAGATAGCAATTTAAAAGATGCAAGAAGAGAACTTGCAAAATCTGCATCAAGAATTCCAGAAGGGAAATATATGCTTGCTCTTGTAAACTACTTACTTGGAAAAACTACAGAAGCAAAACTACTTTTAACTAACTTTTCAAGTGATTGGAGAAGATTTATCCAAACTTGGAGAGTACCTATCCTTGTAGTTCCATTTAAAACCAGTAATAAAGCATTGTATATTTCATTAGACGAAAAAGGATTAAATGCATTACAATATTTATTAGAAGGAAAAACACCAGAAGAGGTTGCATTTTTACTTGGATTATAGGAGGATTTTTTATGTATAAAGAGTTAGTAAGATCAAAATCACCATATATTCTTACAGCACTAATGGCAGATGGTGGTCAGTACGGAGAAATATATTTTGAAAGTTTAAAAAGCCTTACGTTAAATTTAGAAAACAATAAAATAGAAAGAATCTCAAAAGGAATAGATGTAGGTGTTGGGATTAGATTAATTAAAGATTTTAAAACATACTATGGTTATACAAGTGAGATAAATACAAAAAACCTTATGGAGATAGCTAAATTATTAGCTAAAAAAGAAGGTGAAGGTAGAATTGCTGTCGGAAAATCTCATTACAAGGCAAAAACAGATATTTTAATAGATCCAGACGAGTTTAATATAAAAAAGAAAAAAGATATTTTAGAGAGAGCAAACGAGATAGCAAGAAGTTATGATGAAAGAATAAAACAAGTATCGGTTACATTAAGAGATGTAAAAAAAGAGATTTTAATTATAAATACAAATGGAGAGATTATAGAAGATAGTCAAATTAGAGTAGTATTTTTTGTAGAAGCAGTTACATCAGATGGGACAAATCTATATAGAGGATATGAATCTACAGGTGGTAGTATAGGTTATGAACTTTTCAATGAAGATTTTGTTAATGTAATAGATTACGTTGCAACAAAAGCAGCAGAGAGAGCTGTTTTAGGATTAAAAGCAAAACCAGCACCTGCAGGAAGCTTTACACTTGTTATTTCTTCTGAAGCAGGCGGAACTATGATACACGAAGCAGTAGGGCATGGATTAGAGGCAGATCTAGTAAACCAAGGTCTTTCCGTATACAAAGGAAAGTTAGGTGAAAAAGTAGCTTCAGAACTGGTTACAGTTATAGATGATGGTACATTAAACGGTAAAAATGGAAGTTTTCATTTTGATGATGAAGGTATTCCGGCACAAAGAAAAGTTCTCATAGAAAATGGTGTTTTAAAAGGATACATGTATGATAGATTGACAGCTATGAAAGAAGGTTTAGAATCTACTGGCAATGGTAGAAGAGATGGCTATAAAAATATTCCAATTGTTAGAATGACAAACACATACATAGATGCTGGAAAAGACAATCCTTCTGATATTCTAAAAGATACCAAAAAAGGTATATACGTAGTAAAAATGGGTGGCGGACAAGTTAACACTGTAAATGGTGATTTTGTTTTTGAAATAATGGAAGGTTACATAATAGAAAATGGAGAGATTACGTATCCAATAAAAGGAGCTACACTTATCGGAAACGGTCCACAAGCATTAAAAGATATAGATGCTGTAGGTTATGACTTAGGTTGGGCTATTGGAACATGTGGAAAAGATGGGCAAAGGGCACCAGTAA
>JBBIPN010000086.1:0-4005 GCA_037442825.1 Sulfurihydrogenibium sp.
ACCAAAAGAGATAAAAGATAAAGAAAAGTATAGTGATTTTGTAGTAAGAGCTTATAAAATGTTTAGAGATTTACATTTTGTATACTTTGAAATAAACCCTCTTGTATTGGTTGGAAACAACGCTCATATACTTGATTTTGTTGGAAAAGTAGATGATACTGCTGCTTTTGTTGTAAGTAAAAAATGGGGAGATTTAGAGTTTCCATCTGGATTTGGTAGAGATTTAACACCAGAAGAAAAATATATTAAAGAGCTTGATGAAAAATCTGGTTCATCTTTAAAACTTACAATACTAAACCCTGAAGGAAGAATCTGGACATTGGTTGCTGGTGGTGGAGCATCTGTTGTTTATGCTGATACAGTTGCAGATATGGGATATGTAAATGAACTTGCAAACTATGGTGAATATTCTGGTAACCCAACAAGAACTGAAACAAGAGAATACGTAAAAACAGTTTTAGATTTAATGACAAGAAACAAACATCCATCAGGTAAACATAAAATACTCTTAATAGGTGGAGCTATAGCAAACTTTACAGATGTTGCTAAAACTTTTGATGGTATTATAGATGCTTTCAAAGAATATGCAGAAAAGATGAGACAAATTGGAGTAAAAATATACGTTAGAAGAGGTGGTCCAAATTATGAAGTAGGTTTAAAGAGAATAAAACAAGCTGCAGAAGAGCTTGGTTTACCAATAGAAGTTTACGGACCAGAACTACATATGACAGATATAGTTAGGAAAGCTTTAGAAGAAGAAAAAGCTGCTTAAATATAAGGAGGATAAAAGATGAGCAAACCAGATTATATTTTATTTGACAAAAACACAAAAGCTATTTTTTGGAACTTAAACACAAACGCGATTCAAAGAATGCTTGATTATGATTATGTAGTTGGAAGGTCACCAAGTATAGCCGCTATAGTAGCACCTACATCAGAAAGAAGTTTTGAAAAATTTTTCTATGGAACAAAAGAAATAATAATACCTATCTATAAATCTACAAAAGAAGCTGCAAAGTTTCATCCTGAAGCAGATGTTTTATTAAACTTTGCATCTTTTAGAACTGCTTATCCTGTAACATTAGAAGCTTTTGAAATACCTCAAATTAAAACAGTTGTAATTACAGCTGAAGGTATACCAGAAAGATATGCAAGAGATATGAGAATAAAAGCAAAACAACTTGGTAAATGGATAATAGGTCCTGCAACAGTTGGTGGTATCACACCTGGAGCATTTAGAATAGCAAATACAGGTGGTACAATAGAAAATATAGTAGCATCTAAACTTCACAGACCAGGTTCTGTTGGACTTGTTACAAGGTCTGGTGGACTATTTAATGAGTTGTCTAACATAATAGCAAGAAATGCTGATGGTGTTGCTGAAGGTATAGCTATTGGTGGAGATAGATTTCCAGGTTCAGATTTCTTAGATCATATGTTAAGATTTGAAAAAAATCCTCAAGTTAAATTTATGATTTTACTTGGAGAAGTTGGTGGAGAAGCAGAGTATAAAGTAGTGGAAGCAGTTAAAAATGGATTAATTACAAAACCTGTTATAGGATGGTGTATAGGTACAATATCCAAATTCTTTGGTGGAGAAGTACAATTTGGACATGCAGGTGCAAAAGCTGGAGCAGATAGAGAAACTGCTGATGCAAAAAATAGAGCAATGAAAGAAGCTGGTATACACGTTCCAAACAACTTTAACGAACTTCCACATGTTATAAAAGGTGTATATGAAATGTTATTAGGTGAAGGAAAAATCCAATCTATTGTAGAGCCAGAAGTACCACCAATTCCTGAAGATTTAGCTAAAGCTGTTAGAGAAGGAAAAATAAGAAAACCAACGAACTTTATCTGTACAATATCAGACGATAGAGGAGAGGAAGCTACATACTGTGGCGTACCAATAAGTGAAGTTATAGAGAAAAATCTTTCTATTGCAGATGTAATTGGACTACTTTGGTTTAAGCAAAAATTCCCAGGATGGGCTTCTAAATTTATAGATATGGTTATAAGAGTAGTTGCAGACCATGGACCAGCAGTTGCAGGAGCACACAATACGAAAGTAACTGCAAGAGCAGGTAAAGACCTTATGTCTTCTTTAGCGACAGGTATTCTAACAATAGGACCAAGATTTGGCGGAGCTATAGATGGAGCTGCTAAATACTTCAAAATGGCTTATGAAAAAAATATGTCACCAACAGAGTTTGTAGAGTATATGAAAAATGTCGAGAAAATACCTATACCTGGAATTGGGCATAGAATAAAATCTACAAAAAACCCAGATAAAAGGGTGGAGCTTTTAAAAGATTATGCAAGAAGAAACTTCCCGAAAATAGAACTTTTAGATTATGCTTTAGAAGTAGAGAAGGTTACAACTTCTAAAAAAGAAAACTTAATACTAAACGTAGATGGAACTATTGGTGTTCTTCTTGTTGACTTATTTAAAGCTATTGGTTATTCAAATGAAGAAATTGATAAATTAATTGATGCAGGAGCATTTAATGCATTCTTTGTATTGGGAAGGTCTATAGGATTTATTGGACATTACTTAGATGAAAAACGCCTTGATATGCCACTTTACAGACATCCAACTGATGATATTCTTTATGATGTAAAAAGACCTGAAGGAATATAATCAAAACTAAGGAGGGTCTATAGACCCTCTTTTCTTCTTTTAAAATTTTTAGAAAATGCGCCCAGAGGGACTCGAACCCCCAACCTTGTGATCCGTAGTCACATGCTCTATCCAATTGAGCTATGGGCGCATAACAAAATAATTTATAACCATAATTCCAGTTTTGCTAACTTTTCTTCATTTTCTTTCGCAATAAGTATATCTATAATCTCGTCTAAATCTCCATCCATAATATCATTGATTCTATAGGATGTATAATTTACCCTATGGTCAGTTACTCTATTTTGAGGAAAGTTGTATGTTCTTATTTTTTCACTTCTTTCACCAGTACCAACTTGACCTCTTCTCTCTTTATCAATCTTTTCTTTTTCAAGTCTTTCATAGTAATCTTTTAATCTTGCTCTAAGGATTTGCATAGCTTTTAATTTATTTTGAAGTTGAGAACGTTCATCTTGGCATGTAACTACCATACCTGTTGGTAAATGTGTTATTCTAACAGCAGAATCTGTTGTATTAACGTGCTGTCCACCAGCACCACCTGCTCTCATTGTTTCTATTTTTAAATCTTCAGGTTTTATCTCAATATCTATTTCTTCAGCTTCAGGTAAAACAGCTACAGTTACTGTTGAAGTATGTATTCTTCCAGAACTCTCAGTTTCTGGAACTCTTTGAACTCTATGAACACCACTTTCAAACTTTAATCTTGAATAAGCACCTTTTCCTTTTATTAATGCTATTACTTCTTTAATTCCACCTTTTTCCGTTGGATGTAAACTAAGTATCTCTGTTTTCCAACCATATCTTTCTGCATATCTTTGATACATTCTAAAAAGTTCTGCAGCAAATAAAGACGCTTCGTCTCCCCCAGCACCTTGTCTAATCTCTATAATAACGTTCTTTTCATCATTTGGATCTTTTGGAAGTAATGAAATCTCTAACTGTTTTTCTAAATCTGTTAGTTTAGATCTTAGAGATTCAAGTTCTTCTTCGGCAAGTTGTCTTAGATCATCTTCAGTTGTCATATTGATAAGTTGTTTTACTTCCTCTATTTGAAGCTGAGTTTTTTTATATTCATTATAAAGGTTGTATATATCTGACAATTCTTTATGTTCTTTTGCAAGAGATTGCAACTTAGACTGATCCTTTATAATTTCAGGATCAGCCAACAACTGCTCTACCTTTTTTAATTTTTCTTCAATGTTTTCTAACTGTACTAATAGTTTTCTATTCATCTATTATTTTTCTACAACTTGCCCTTGTAATTCTAAAAATTTAGGTTTTATTCTTAATTTTCCAGTATAGAAAGGATGACAGTTGTTACATACTTCAAGATGTACAACACCACCTTTCACTGTATAAATTTC
>JBBIPN010000087.1:0-3915 GCA_037442825.1 Sulfurihydrogenibium sp.
AAACTTACAGATGAATCTTTATCATCTATCTCAAAACAGTTTAAAAAGAAAAATCACTCAACTGTAATAAGTGCAGTAAATAAAATAGAAGAGTTATCTCAAAAAGATAGGAAAGTGAAACTAATTGTTGAATACATAAAAGATAAACTAATTAAACTATAAGTTTTAAAATTTCCTCTTCATCTAAAATAGCATTTTTATAAAAAATAAGTAGAATGTAACCATCAAAGTGTTTACTTATTATGTATTTAAAACCTAATTTACTGTTAAAATGTTCATTTATATAAATTTTATCTTCAAATTGTTCAATATTAATATCGTCTAAATCTACTTTATATAAACTCTTTATTGTAAAATCATTTAGTAATCTATTATAAAGAATAACACTATCAGCATTAAGATTTTCAAATAGGTTATTAACAAATATTTGTGGATCTACCTTTCCTTTTTTAAATAAAGAGATAGTATTATGTATATTATAAAATTTCTTATAAAACTCCAATTTATCTGTACATTTTAAATTTTCTTTATACATCTCTTTTGCTAAATCATTATAATGAGAGACTCTTTCTTTATAGTATTTAGTTTCAAAATAACCTTTAACTAAAACTACAACAAATGAAAAAAGAATAAATATTAAAGTAAAATCTGAAAAATTTGATATATATAAAGATATTCCAAAAACAATAAATGTATAAATACTAAATAAAATAAAATCATGAAGCTTTTTAATATAAAAAAGAAAAGGAATCCAAAATATAGAAAAATAGATACTACCAGTTGTAAAAATAAAGTAAACTATTATAGAAGTATCAATGATATATAAAAAATGCTTTAAAAAATCTCCTTGACGTAAAGGTAATAGTATTAAAGAGCCTATAAAATATGAAAAAGAAAGTATACTAAGTGGAATTTTATAATCAAAGTTGTAAAAATTTACATAAACTAAAATTGAGATAACGATAATGAGCCTTATTAGATATTCTAATTTAATAAATTTATCCATAGATTACCTTTAATAAAGCTTTTTTAATATTGTTGTTATCATAAAAACTGTCCTATCTCTTAATTTCTCATTGTAGAATGAATTATCAAGTTTTTTTAAAAAACAATTTGGAAAAGATTTAACGATAAAAGAATCAGCATTAAAGTTATCTAAAATTAGTTCTTTATCTATTATTAAATCCGTACATAATCCAAAATTTTCTATTATTTCCCTTACCTTCATTATTTTATTACTACTTAAATTATTAGCCATAATCTTTTCATTACCAACACCTACACTATCTAAAATAAATAAATCTAAAACTTTCTCATTTCCCACTACTTCATCTATATATTTTTTGAAAGTGTATATATCTTGTTTTAAAGATAATATAAATCTTGTTCTAAATCCAGCAGGATAGGAGATAGTAATAAATCTTTTTAAAATTTCTTTAAAAACTTGGTAAGACGAAAAATCCCTTAATGTACTTAAACTTTTATCTTCCAAATTTAAATATAAAATAACAAATTTATCACCATAACCTATATCTGAATAGAGTATCCCGTTATTATAAAACTTAAAATCAATACCTTCGTATATTTTTAAATCTTTTTTTATCTTTTTTAAGTCCAACTTATTTTATTGGTATAATCCAATGTTTATATTTTTCTGATTTTCCTCTAACAGCATCAAAGTAAATATCTTTAATTTTCTTTGTTATCTCTCCTACTTTGCCATCTCCTATAGGTCTTCCATCTATCTCTATAACAGGCGAGATTTGAGCACCTGTTCCACAGAAAAATACTTCATCTGCTACATAAAGTTCAGTTCTTGCTATACTTCTTTCTATTACTGGTATGTTTAAATCTCTTGCTATTTCCATAACAGCATTTCTTGTAATTCCTTCAAGTATATCATCACTAACTGGTGGTGTCATGAGTCTTCCATTTCTAACAATAAATATATTTTCAGCACTGCCTTCTGAGACATAACCATTTTTATTTAAAACAATAGCCTCTTCAGCACCAGCTAAAATAGCTTCTGTCTTTGCTATTGCACTATTTACATAAGCACCAGTAACTTTTAATCTTGGTGGAATCATATTATCATTTAATCTTGTCCAAGAAGAAACTTTTGCTTTAATACCTTTATTTGTATCAATATAATCTCCCAGTGGTAACGTATATATAGCTATCTTAGCTGTATAACCTAATAATTTTGGTCCGATAGCCAAGTCTGAAAAATAAACAATAGGTCTAATATACACATCTTTTTTATGATTGTTTAATTTTATTAATTCAGCAGTTATATCTACAAGTTGGTCTACTGTCTCATCTATAGACATGTTAAGTATTCTCATGTTTTTAAAAAGTCTTTCATAGTGTTCTTTAAAGAATAAACCATACATCGTGTCATTTTCTGGATTATAGTAAGCCCTTATTCCTTCAAAAACAGCTGTTCCATAGTGAAAAGAGTTTGTTTTTATGCTAATTTTAGCCTCTTCTTCAGGTACAAATTTATTTTCAAAGTAAACTATAGCCATTTGCTTTCCTCCAAGATTTTTTAAAGAAAAATTTTACCATTTATAAATTGTTGTTGCAATTTCAATGTAAAAAATGGTAAAATTATAATTGAAATTAAATTTTAGGAGGTATGAAGTTTAATGGCAACAGTTATAGTTGAAGGAGATTTTGAAAAAGCATTAAAAAAGTTTAAGAAAATCATTGAAAAAGAAGGAATATTAACTGAGTATAAAAGAAGAGAGTTCTATGAAAAACCTTCTGTAAGAAGAAAAAGAAAAGAAAGAGCTGCAAGAAAAAGACTTATTAAAGCTTTAAAGAAAAAGGGTCTTTTATAACATGGTTGCAGAACTTTTCAGTAAACTTCAAGAAGAAATGAAAGCCGCTATGAAAAGCGGCGATAAAGATAAGTTATCTACAATACGAATGTTAATCTCTGAAATTAAGAAAGTTCAAATAGATTCAAAAAAAGAATTGTCTGATGACGAGATTATACAAATTCTTCAAAGGTATATAAAACAAAGAAAAGAAGCTTACACTCAATATGAACAAGCTGGAAGAAAAGATTTAGCAGATAAAGAATTAAAAGAGATAGAAATAGTAAAGCAGTTTCTACCACCAGAACTATCTGAAGAAGAACTTATTAAGATTATAGAAGATACAATTAGAGAAGTTGGTGCATCTTCAATTAAAGATATGGGTAAAGTAGTAAAAGCTGTTATGGAAAAAGTAAAAGGAAGAGCTGAAGGTGCTGTTGTAAGTAAGTTAGTTAAAGAAAAACTTTCTTAAAGATGATTGATTTAATATTAGGCTTATTTTTTATTTATCTGTTTATAAATGGTTTATATAGAGGCTTTTTTAATATTTTTATAAGATTATCCGGTTTTTTTGTAGGTATATTTTTAGGATATCTGTTATACAAACCTTTTAGTATGGTATTAGCAAAAGCATTTTCAGGAAATATTTTAATTTTAGATTTTCTTTCTTTTGCTTTTATAGTTTTTATAGTTTTAGGATTTAGTATGATTATTGAAAAGATATTAAAAAAATATCTTTACTCAATAAAGTATATAAAATTTGGCGATAGGCTTCTTGGAGCCGTTTTATCTATAGTTGGTTTTCTATTTGTCATACTCATTCTTTCTGATATAAAAAATAAAAATAAGCTTGCAAATGTTTTAATATCTAAATCTAAAATTATCCAAACTGTAGAGAAAATTAAAACAAATTAAATAGCGGGTAAACAACTTGACCTAATGCTAACCCTCCATCATTTGGTGGTACATTTTTATGTAGTAAGATTTTTATTTTTTCCTTTTCAGATAATTCTAAAACTTTTTCTAAAAGTGCTTTATTCTGAAATACACCACCTGTTAATCCTACAGGTAAACCAATTAACTTACCTACTTC
>JBBIPN010000088.1:0-3855 GCA_037442825.1 Sulfurihydrogenibium sp.
TTATGAAAAAATTTTTAGTGATATGTTTAGCTTTTTTAATAAGTGCTTGTGCAACTTCACAGGTAAATGAAGAAATCAATGAGTCAAAAGATGGAAAATATCTTTACGAAATGGGTATTTCATACTTAAACAGTGGAAATAACGCAATGGCTATTACTTATTTTCAAGAAGCTATAAAAAAATACAATAAACCAGAAGTTTACAATGCATTAGCTTTATCATATCAGCTTGCAGGTGAAATTCAAAAAGCCGAAAATACCTTTAAAGAAGGATTAAATAAATATCCAGACTATCCAGAACTTTTAACAAACTATGGTATATTACTTGCAACTCAAAACAAATACAATGATGCTATCTTTTATTTAGAAAAAGCAGCTAACCATCCAAGTTATACGAAAAAAGAGATTGCTTATTACAATTTAGGTCTCATATATTTAGTACAGAATAAAGAAGAACTATTTTTAAGTAATATGGAAAAAGCTTTAATGTTAAATTCAAACTATATAAACCCTTATATTTCTCTTGGAGATTATTTTTTTGAAAAATATAAAAGCTCTAAAAATAAAGAGTTTTTAAAAAGATCAAGATTTTATCTTTCTAAGGCTATAAACTTACAATCAAATGATCCAGTTTTATACTTTAAAATAGGTCAAGTGTACAATGAATTAAATGAGAAAGATTTGGCTTTATTTTATTTAGATAAAGCATTAAAACTTTCAACAGACAATAACTTACTTAAAGAAGAGATAAAAAAATATATATTGGAAATTATAGAAAAACCAAAAACTGAAGATAATAAAAATATTAATCTTAGAGATAATAATAAGACTTCTAAATCAGAAGATGTTAAAGAGATTTTAAAAGAAATTTCAGAATAAAGGAAGGAAAATGAGTAAAGAAATTTATCTTTCAGTTGTTGTTCCTATTTATAATGAAGAAGAGAATCTACCTATTTTATATGAAAAGATAAAACGGGTTTTAGAAAAAATTAAAAGTGATTGGGACGGTAAAGATTATGAGATTATTTTTATAAATGATGGAAGTAATGATAGATCTTTGGAAATAATAAAAGATATAGCAAGTAAAGATTATGACGTAGTTGGTATAAATTTTAGAAGAAATTTTGGCCAAACAGCAGCTATGGCAGCTGGTTTTGATAAAGCAAGAGGTGAAATTATTATTACTATGGATGGTGATTTACAAAATGATCCAGAAGATATTCCACTACTTTTAGAAAAGATAAAAGAAGGTTATGATGTTGTTAGTGGTTGGAGAAAAGATAGGAAAGATGCATTTTTAAGTAGAACATTGCCTTCAAAAATCGCAAACTGGCTTATATCAAAAGTTACAAAAGTACACATTCATGACTATGGTTGTTCTTTAAAAGCATATAGAAGAGAAGTAGCTAAAAGCTTAGATTCTTATGGTGAGATGCACAGATTTTTACCTGCATTGGCAAGAGTTGTTGGAGCAAAGATAACGGAGATTCCAGTAAAACACCATCCAAGAATATACGGTAAATCAAAATACGGTATTTCAAGGACATTTAAAGTTATTTTAGACCTTATTTGGGTGAAATTTTACTTAGACTATAGAAATAAACCATTAAGGGTCTTTGGTGGATTTGGAATATTATTTTTAATAATGGGTATATTTATACTTTTATATCTTTCATTTTTAAAACTGTTCTTTGGTTTATCTATCGGAAACAGGCCACTTTTAATGTTTGGCGTTTTACTATTTTTGTCTGGTTTCCAACTTATATCAACAGGTTTAATTGCAGAACTTATAGTAAGAACTTATTATGAATCTCAAAGTAAAAAACCTTATGTTATAAAAGAGATTATATCAACTGATGAATATAAAAAAGATAAATAAATTAATTTTATCCCTTTTAATAACATTTCTTTTTTTATACTATGTCTTTTATAAAGTAGGTTTTTTTAGTGTTTACGATCTTTTTATTAAAGTGTCACCTATTAGTGTAATTATAGCGTTTATTTTATACTTACTTAGTTATATTACAAGAACTTTTAGATGGAGTTTAACACTTGATATTAAAGATTTTAGAAAACTTTTTAAATTAACCGTTTACAATACATTTTTTAATATAATTTTACCTTTTAGAACAGGTGAAGTTTCTTTTTTTTATATCTTAAAAAAAGAAGGTGTTCATATTGTAGATTCTACAATGAGTTTTGTTGTAACACGAATATTTGATGGTCTTTCATTATTGGCTATTTTTGCTTTATCTTATTTTATTTTTATAGGAGAAAAATTTATAGGGATTGGTTTATTCTTTTTAATACCTTTTAGCTTTTATTTAATAGTATTTCTACTTAAATTTATCAAACACGAAAAATTTAAATTCTATACAGATTCAAAATTGAGGTTTGTAAATTTATCGCAAGTGTACCTTTTATCAGTTATTACATTAATTTTTAAATTTTTTGCTTTTTATTTTATACTTCCAAAAGAAGTAAATATAAACCTCTTTCAGTCAATTCTTGCTTCTTCTACAGCAGATTTAACTACGGTTTTACCTGTACATGGTATAGCAGGTATAGGTACATATGAAGCAGGTTACAGTGGAATACTGATTTTACTTAATGTTTCCTATAACCTTTCAATATCACTCTCTATTTTGGTTCATACATTTATATTATTAAGCAGTAGCGTATTATTTTTATTTACTTATACTTTTTCAAAGTTTAAAAACTTTTAAATGCTTGATCTAATTTTTCTTTTACAATTCTTGCAGTAATTTCTGCTACATAATCTTTTAATTCCTCTTTAATCATTCTTTCAATTTTTGCTTTCATTACGTTTTCAGCTTCTTCTTTTAAAGAGGCTCTAATCTCATTTTTAAGATTGTCAAGTTCCTTTCTTGCTTCTTCTTGAAAGTCAATCTGTAAGTGGTCAATAATAGTTTGCATAGCTTGGTCATTTTTAACCATATCTCTTACTATTTCTAATGCCAACTTTTTAATATCTTCGGATGAGATTTGAATATTAAAGTTTGCGACCATAAATTTTTCCTCCTCTTTTTGAATATTTTCGCTGGTTTCAGTTTTAACAAACTCTTCTAAAGGTTTTCTATTAAATGTAAAATTACTTTCTGATATCTGGTTATTTTCGAATTTTTCTTCTTTAAAACTATACTGTGGCTGTAAAATTTCAGATTCTATTTGTTTTAGCTCAGATTCTAATTCTGTATTATTAAATTCAAGATCTAAAACATTTTTTTCTTCAGCTGCAGATGTTTGTATTTGTACAATGTCAGATTCTACCAATTCAATTTCAGATCCTAAATCTATATTATTTAATTCAATATCAAAACCAGCTATTTCTTCTGATTTAGTGTTAGAATCATGATCAAGAGAAGTTTCAAAAGTTACTGGTTCAATATTGGAAGTATTTTCAGTTTTTATCTCTTGAAATTCTAAACTATCATACTCAAAATCTGTTGAAGATAAATCAAATTCCTCTTTTTTTTCTGAAGGTTCAAATTCTAATGTTTGATATTCAAAATTTAAGTTAGCTATTTCTTCTGATTTAGTGTTAAAATCATGATCAAAAGAAGTTTCAAAAGTTACTGGTTCAATATTGGAAGTATTTTCAATTTTTACATCTTGAAATTCTAAATTATCATACTCAAAATTTACATCATTTACTAAACTACTTTCTACTTTAGGTTCTTCTTTCACATTTAATAGATTTGGTAGTATATTTAATGCTTCATATTTATCAAGAAATTCAACATCATCACTAAAATTTCTTGGATTTATAGGGTTTTCTGGAATTTTTAGCACATAGTATTTAATATCTTTTAAACCAAACTTTCCTATGAGATAT
>JBBIPN010000089.1:0-3759 GCA_037442825.1 Sulfurihydrogenibium sp.
GATTATATCATGTAGATACAGTATCTCCAGATAAAACTTCTATTTCTACTGTTTCACTTTGCCATAAACCGTGTTTTGTACAGTAACTCATAGCATTTAATTTTAATTTATCTTTAGTTGGAACAATGTAAAAATCTACTTCAGCTTGATTTGGTTTGTTTCCAAGGGAACCTGGTGTAAATGTAGCTTGTCCAAGAAGTGTATCACCATCCCATAGTTGAACATACGCTATATAGTGGTCAAAGTCATCTGGGTGAACATACTCATTACCAACTCTGACTTTAACTTTTAATTTTTGACCTTTAATAGCTTCTCCTTCTACATGTACAAATGGTGAGTGCCTGTCAATAAAATCTCTTTTAGCTTCTCTGTCAATTTGAGAAATGTCTACATAACTGTTAACTTTTGGCATATTAAAACCTCCTATATTTTTTATTAATATAGCTTAATATAACTTTGTTTTATTTCAAATGACAGCTATCATTTAATAAAAGTGATAATTATCATAGTTATTTATAAATATAAACTTATACCTAATAAATAAAAAGGCTTACATGAGGAAAATTAATGAGGATTAACAAAAGAAATTTTTTAAAATTGACATTTAAAAGAATATTTTAAGGAGTATCAAAATTTGAAAAAGGAGGTAAAAAATGAAAGTAGTAAAGCTTCAGCCTAAAGACCATTTAAAGCCAAAAGGTTTAGTTGGTATATCTGATGAACAGATAGAAATTCACTTTGAAGCTCATTACAAAGGTTATGTAGCAAAGTACAATGAGATTCAAGAAAAACTAGTTTCAAACTTTGCAGACAGATCAAAAGCAAATCAAAATTATTCAGAGTATAGAGCTTTGAAAGTAGAAGAAAGTTTTAACTATATGGGTATAGTACTTCATGAACTTTACTTTGAAAATTTAATAGGTGATGGTAAAGGAGACCCTTCTACAAAACTTATAAAAGCTATAGAAGAATGGTTTGGAACAATACAAAACTGTTTTGAAGAGATTAAAGCAACAGGTATAGCTTGTAGAGGATGGGCTACACTATCTTATGACCTTTACAACAATATACTTTTTGTTAATGGATTCGATGCCCATAACCAGTATGGATTTGTTGGTTCTATTCCATTGATTGTCTTAGATGTCTATGAGCATGCTTATTATATAGACCAGAAAAATAAAAGAGCTCAATATATAGATGCATTTTTCAAAAACTTAAACTGGGAAGTAATAAACAAAAGATTTGAAAATATAAGATAATAATCATTTAGCTATATCTACTGTATATTTATTAGTTTTTTTTTATTAAAAGCTATGATAATATAATTTTATATAAAAATATAGGGAGGATAAACAATGAACAACGAAGAAATTATTGAAAAAATTGACAAATTTTTAAAAGAGGAAGGTGTTATAATCCCAAAAGGTCCTATTAAAGAGTTTTACTCTCAACTTCTTAAACTTTCAGGCATAGGATTAGGTGGCCTACTTAACTTATCTGGAAAAAAAGCAGGTAAAATAGCAGGTAGCTATATTAGAGATTTTATAGGAAATGAAGGTAAAACCAATAGAGAAGAAATTTTAAACTATATAAGAATATTTTTAACAGATGCTGGTATCTGTAACGTAGTAGCTTGTAAAATTGACGGTAATAAAATAATTTTAACAGCTAAAAATTCCTTGTTTGCTGAAGGAATGGAAAGTAGAAAACCTGTATGTACACCTTTATCAGGTGCTTTATCAGGAGCTTTTGAAGAATTAACTAATGGAAAATGGGAATGTAAGGAAATTGAATGTCAAGCACAAGGTAAAAATTATTGTATATTTGAATTAGTTGAGAAATAATTCCCCTGGAAGATCCAGGGGATCTTTTTCAAATATAATTATCCACAAGAAAAAGAGTTTCCGCAACCGCAAGAGCTTGCAGCATTTGGATTTTTAATTGTAAATCCGCCACCCATAAAGTCCATTACATAATCTAAAACAGCACCATTTATATATGGAGCTGAAAACTCATCTATAGCTATTTTTACACCATTTCCAGTTCCTACAACTTTGTCATTTTCAGAGATTTCATCATCAAATCCCATTGCATATTGAAATCCTGAACATCCACCTGGAACAACTCTAACCCTTAAAATTGGATTCTCAATTTGATTTTCATCTGCAATTCTTTTAATTTCCTTTGCAGCAGCTTCTGTAACAATAAAGTTTACTGTTTGTACTTGCATAATTAATACCTCCTAATTAATTTTCATATAAAGTATTATACAATTAAAAACTCTGTTATGATAGAAGTCAGTGTTTGTAAAATGAGAATAAAGAAAAATTTAATCTATCAATTATTTAGGTTTTAAAATACTCTCATATAAAAGCTCTATAAATCTATTATAAAATATCATTAATTTTATTGAAATATTTAATTCCTTAAACTATAATATTCAAAAATTTTAATGGTGAGGTGCTAAAAAATGAATATAGAAATAACATCTAAAAAGATAGATTCAGTAAAGACAGATGCTATATTTTTACCTATGTTTGAAGATGATAAAAAATTAATTGGAAAAATAAAAGAGATTGATGATTTATTAGAAGGTGCTTTATCAAAAATTATAAAATCTCAAAAATTTAAAGCATCTGAAGGCAAAGTATTAGTTGTTCCAACATTTGAAAAAATAAAAGCTGATTTTGTAATTATTGTAGGTCTTGGGCAAGAAAAAAAGTTAGAACTTGATATTTTAAGAAGAGTTGCTGCATACTCTATTAGAAAATCAAAAGAATTAAAACTTTCAAACATTTTATTTGATTTAAACGATATAGAAAACTTTAATTATACTGATACAGTTCAAGCTTTAACAGAAGGTTTTATTTTAGGTGACTATTCTTTTGATAAATATTTTACTAAAAAAGAAAATCATCAGGTATCAAAAATTCAGATAAACGTACCAAAAAAAGCAGATAAAAAGGTATTAAATAATTATGTTAATATAGGAAAGATATTAGCAGAAGCTCAAAGCTTTACAAGAGATTTAGTAAATGAACCTGCTAATGTTATAAACACTATTCAATTTGCAGAGATTGCAGAAAAACTGGCAAAAGAATATGGTTTTGAGATAAAGATATACGATGAAGAAGAAATTGAAAAAATGGGTATGGGAGCTTATTTGGCTGTTGCTAAGGGAAGTGAAAATCCACCAAGATTTATACATCTAACATACAGACCTAAAAATTCAAAAGGTGAGATAGCAATAGTTGGAAAAGGTTTAATGTTTGATAGTGGCGGTCTTAATATAAAAACTGGTGAATTTATGAGATGGATGAAATCAGATAAATCTGGTGCCTGTGCAGTGTTAGGTATATTTAAGGCTATTGGAGAGTTAAAACCAGATATTACAGTCCACGGAATAGTTGCAGCAGCTGAAAATATGCCAAGCGGGAAAGCTTATAGACCAGATGATATTTTAAAAGCTAAAAATGGTGTGACTATAGAAGTAGGGAATACAGATGCTGAAGGTAGATTAACATTAGCAGATGCTTTATCTTATGCATCAGAGTTAAAACCAGATGCAATAATAGATATAGCTACACTAACAGGCGCATGTGTTGTAGCTCTTGGAGAGTTTACAGCAGGAGTTATGGGAAATAATCAAAAGTTTATTAATGAAGTATTAAAGACATCTGAAGAAACAGGAGAATGGATGTGGCAACTTCCATTTAATGATAAATTAAGAGAGCAGATAAAAGCTCCCCATGCAGATGT
>JBBIPN010000090.1:0-3555 GCA_037442825.1 Sulfurihydrogenibium sp.
TAATAAAAGCAAGGTACAAGGATGCTATTAAAGAAGAAGTTACAAAAGCTTATATCAACAAATATTTACAGGAAATTTTAGAAAAAGAAAATTTAAAACCAATTACACAGGAAATATCTTTTGGTGAGATAGTTCTTGAAAATGATGAACTTCTTACCTTTAAAGTAAGTTTTGAAGTTGCTCCAGAATTTGAATTAAAACCATACGAAGGTATTGAAATAGAGATAAATAAAATTGAAGTAAAAGATGAAGATGTAGAGAAAGCAATAAAAAGCATTTTAGAAAAAAATGCAAAATATGAACTAGCAGATAAAGAAGTTGAAGAAGGTGATGAAATAAAAATAAATTATCAAATAGTATCAGATAAAGGTGAAAAAGAAGAAGATGAATTTGAAACTATAATAGGCTCTGGAACATTAAGAAAAGAGATAGAAGATGCTATAAAAGGTAAAAAAGCTGGAGAAAAAATCCATTTAGAAAATGTTCCATTGTACAATGAGAAAGGAGAAGAGATAGGAAAAGCTACCATAGATATAGAAATTTTAGAAGTTAGAAAAAAAGTTGTTCCAGAGTTTAATGACGAGTTTGTTAAATCTATAAATCTTGGTGAAAATGTTGAAGAGGCTAAAAAGAAAATAAGAGAAGATATACAAAAACAAGTAGACACATTTAAAAAACAAGAGATTGAACAAAAAATCATAGATAAAATCTCTCAAGAGTATGATTTCCCTGTACCTACTACACTTTTAGAGATGGAGTTTCAAAACTTAGCTCAAAGATATACTCAACAACTTCAAAGTTATGGTATTCAACCAAATAGAGATATTTTAGAAGCTGCAAGAGAAAATTTAACAAAGTCAGCTATAAACAACGTTAGAGTACTTTTAGTATTAGATAAGATAGCAGAAAAAGAGAATTTTGAGGTAAGTGAAGAAAAGATAGACCAACACATTGTAAAATTAGCAAACTCTTATAACTTATCCTTTGCAGATATGAAAAACTATTTAGAAGAAAGAAATATGATTGAAGTAATAAAATCTGATATAAAAAGAGAGAAAGCTCTTGACTTAATAACAGAAAAGGCAAATATTAAAGAAGTTGAAACACAACAAACACAAGAAAATGAGGAGAACAATGGATAAGATATTAAACCAGCTTATACCTATAGTTATAGAACAAACCCCAAGAGGAGAAAGGGCTTACGATATATACTCAAGACTATTAAAGGATAGAATTATATTACTTGGAACACCGATAGATGACCATGTAGCAAACTTAATTGTAGCCCAATTACTATTTTTAGAATCTGAAGACCCTGATAAAGATATCTACATGTATATAAACTCTCCTGGTGGCGTAGTGACTGCCGGACTTGCTATATACGATACTATGAACTACATAAAACCTGATGTTGTAACTATATGTATGGGACAAGCTGCATCTATGGGTGCATTTTTACTTTCTGCTGGTACAAAAGGGAAAAGGTATGCACTTCCAAATGCAAGAATAATGATTCATCAACCTTTAGGTGGATTCCAAGGACAAGCTACAGATATAGAAATTCATGCAAGAGAAATTTTAAGACTAAAGAAAATGCTAAATGAATATCTTGCAAAACATACAGGGCAACCTATAGAAAAAATCGAAACAGATACTGAAAGGGATTACTTTATGTCTGCAGAAGAGGCAAAAGAGTACGGATTGATAGATAAAGTTATATACAAAAGAGGTGAAAGTTAAAAATATGACAAAAGAAAAAAAATGTTCTTTCTGTGGGAAGCCAGAAAATAAAGCAGAAATATTAGTAGAAGGACCAAATGGAATATATGTTTGTGATAGTTGTGTAGATAGATTAGCTTCTATTGTGAAAGAAGAGTATGAAAATAAGAATTTTGAAAACTTATCAGACTTACCTACACCAGCAGAGATTAAAGCTAAATTAGATGAGTATGTTATAGGTCAAGAAAGGGCTAAAAAAATACTTTCTGTTGCTGTTTACAACCATTATAAAAGAATATACCAAAAAGAGTTATTTAAAAATAGCGATGTAGAAATAGAAAAAAGCAATATATTACTTATAGGGCCTACCGGTTCTGGTAAAACATTGTTAGCAAGAACATTAGCAAAGATTTTAAACGTACCTTTTGCTATAGCTGATGCTACAAACATCACTGAAGCTGGTTATGTAGGAGAAGATGTAGAAAGTATTTTAGCAAGACTATTACAAAATGCAGATTATGATGTAGAAGCTGCTGAAAAAGGCATAGTTTATATAGATGAAGTAGATAAAATAGCAAAAAAATCTGGAGATAATCCTTCTATTACAAGAGACGTATCTGGTGAAGGTGTACAGCAAGCACTACTTAAAATATTAGAGGGAACTATAGCAAACGTACCACCTCAAGGTGGTAGAAAGCATCCACATCAAGAGTTTATACAAATAGACACAACAAATATACTTTTTATACTTGGTGGTGCTTTTGTAGGTTTAGAAGATATTATAAAACAAAGATTAGGCAAAAAATCTATAGGTTTTGGTGCTGAAATAAAATCTAAAACAGAAGAAAAAGATATTATTTCTAAAGTTCACCCAGAAGACCTAATAAAGTACGGATTGATTCCAGAGTTTTTAGGAAGAATTCCAGTTATTGCTACACTTGAAGAACTTGATGAAGATATGCTTGTAAGAGTATTAACTGAACCAAAAAATGCTTTAATAAAACAGTATAAAAGTTTATTAGCGGTAGATAGTATAGAACTTGAGTTTACTGAAGATGCTCTAAGAGAGATAGCAAAAGAAGCTATCAAAAGAAAAACAGGAGCAAGAGGATTAAGAGCTATAATAGAAGATATAATGCTTGATGTTATGTACGAAGCCCCAAATCAAAAAACTCTTAAAAAAGTAATCATAGATAAAGACGTTGTTTTAAGAAATAAACAACCAATATACGTTTACGAAAAAGCAAGTTAGATATGAGTCTTAAAAGTGTTAAGTTTTTAAAAAGTGCAGTAAAGCCAGAAGATTTCCCACCTGCTGATAAACCAGAAGTAGCTATAGTAGGTAGGTCTAACGTTGGGAAATCTTCTCTTATAAATGCCATATTTAAGAGAAGTATTGCAAAAGTAAGTTCAACACCAGGAAAAACAAGATTGATAAACTTTTTCTTACTAAACGATTATATCTACTTTGTAGATTTACCTGGTTACGGATTTGCTTCTGTTTCCCATAAAGAAAAACAAAACTGGCAAAAGATGATAGAAAACTATCTTCTAAATAGAGAAAATCTAAACCTTATAATAATGCTTGTAGACACAAGATATCCACCAACAAATTTAGATATTCTTATGAAAGAATGGCTAGAAAGCTTTAATAAAAAATATATTATAGTAGGTACAAAGATAGATAAACTTAACCAAAGCGAAAAAGCAAAAGCTAAAAAGATAATTAAAGATACACTTGAACTTGATGATAACATTCCAATTTATTTAGTTTCTGCAAAAGAAGGAACAAATATAGACAAACTTACTTCAGACATAATTCAATTTTTAACCACT
>JBBIPN010000091.1:0-3477 GCA_037442825.1 Sulfurihydrogenibium sp.
GTAAAATGTCCACCTGCATACTGAGTCAAAAAGCTTCCAAGTTTTTCTGCAAGTTCTAAGTATGCTTTTATGTTTTCAAAACCTTCTGTTATTGTAAACGGTGCATTAACTGCAACTTCTACAAACTGACCCTTTAAGGCAGCTATAACATACTGAGCTATCTTTATTGCTACATTATCTTGAGATTCATAAGTATTTGCACCTATATGTGGTGATAAACTGATATTTGGAAAATCAAAAAGTCTTCTAATTCTATCATCTGGTGGTTCAACAGAGTATACATCTAAACCAATTCCAGCTATTTTTCCTTCTTGTAATGCTTCATATAAAGCATCTTCATCTACAATCCCACCTCTTGCACAGTTTATAAAGTAAACGCCTTTTTTCATAAGATTAAACTCTCTTTTACCTATCATATTTTTAGTTTCTTCTGTTAGGGGACAGTGTAAAGTAATTATATCTGACCTTTTTATCAGTTCATGTAAATCATCAACTATCTCAACACCAAGCCTATCACCTTTCTCTTTTGGAATGTATGGGTCATAAGCTATAACTTTTGAACCAGCAGCTTTACATCTAATAGCAACCTGACTTCCTACATTACCAAGTCCTATTATACCAACGACTTTACCATCAAGTTCCTCACCCATAAATTTTTTCCTATTCCACTCTCCAGCTAACATTGATTGATGAGCAAGATGAAGCTTTCTTAAAACTGTATATAAGTGAGCCATTGTTATTTCTGCAGCACCAATAGTATTTGCTCCTGGGGTGTTTACAACAAGTATACCTCTCCTTGAAGCTTCTTCCAAATCAACATTGTCAACACCTACACCTGCTCTTCCAATTACTTTTAATTTTTCAGTTCTATCTAAAAGTTCTTTTGTAACTGGTGTTCTGCTCCTTGTTATTATTGCATCATAACCTTTTATTATCTCAAGTAATTCATTCCACTTTATCTCAGGTTGATAATCTAAATCTATATCAGGATTTTGGTTTAATATCTCTAAACCTTTTGGAGAAATATCATCTGTAACAAGAACTTTATACATTAAAAAAATCCTCCTTGAAAAAAATTTTTTAAGGTATTATTATATCAAAAAACTTACCGGAGAGATTATGGAGTATATGAAATTTAACGATTATTTAAAGGAAAAGTACGGTGGAAGAATACAAAAAATAGCAATAGATGCAGGTTTTACTTGTCCTAATAGAGACGGTTCAAAGGCTTCTGGTGGGTGTACTTTTTGTAATAATCAATCTTTTAGCCCTTTTGCTATGACAAAACAAACAGTAAAAGACCAGATAGAAAAAAGTATGAACTTTTATAAAAGTAGATTCAAAAATATAAAAGGGTTTATAGCTTATTTTCAAGCTTTTACAAATACTTATGCACCTGTTGAAAAACTTAGAGAAGTATACGACCAGGCTATGGAATATACAGAAATAATAGGGATGTCTATTGGTACAAGGCCAGATTGTGCAGATGAAGATGTTTTAGACTTAATAGCATCCTATACATTAGAAAAACCAGAAATATGGATAGAGTATGGAATACAAACAGCCCATTTCAAAACGTTAAGGGCTATAAATAGAGCACATGGAGTAGCTGATTTTGTAGATGCTGTTCTCAGAACAAAAAAAAGGTCCGGTATTAAAGTGTGTGCCCATGTTATTCTTGGACTTCCAGGAGAAGATTATGAAGATATGATGGAAACAGCAAAGTTAATTGCAGCTCTTCCAATTGATGGTATAAAAATACATCCATTACACATAGTAAAACATACAGTAATGGAAAAACAGTATTTAAAAGGAGAAATAAAAGCTCTTGATTTAAACGAATATGCAAAATTAGCAGTAGATTTTCTATCTTACCTTCCTAAGGATATTATTGTCCATAGAATAACTGGTGAAGCTACTGAAGATGAGCTTATAGCACCTTACTGGTGTTCTCCAAATTATAAAATGCAAGTTTTAGATACGATAAAACAAGAGTTTGAAAACAGAAAGAAAAACAGTAATTTAAAATTGACAGTTATTTAATAAAACACCCTTCTGCAAACCAGAAGGGTAAAAAATTATTCTTTTAATGCTTTTAAAACTTTTTCATCCAACTCTAAAGCTTTTTGAACATTACCTGTATGTTCAAAAGGTATAGTTCCTTTTACATTCCCACCTGGGAATAAGTTGTCTGCTATACTTTCTACATTTACTTCAATAACAGAAACAGGAAAAGGAATATCTTCTATACTATCTTTTATTATTTTTCCAGTTCCATAAATAGTTTTTGCAATTGATGGTCCAAATACAGAAATAGCTACATTAGTATTATTTTTAATATTTTCAACAGATTTAGAGTTTTTACTTAATGCTATTCTTAAAGTTTTTTCGTCCTTTGCCGTTAGCCAAGAAACAAAAGCCAAATACGGCTTACCACTATCTACTGTACTTAAAACAGCCGGTGTTAAATCTTTTAATAAGTCAGACAAATCTCTATCTAACATAATACACCCTCCACAAGTTTTAAAATTATACTATTCTTATATCCCCTACTTAACTATGCTTTTTATCAGATTAAACTTTAGCCAAAGAAAACTTTTCTACGTTTACACCTTCTGGGTTAACTGGAACGACACCCCTTTCAGCTATTTTTTCATCGATTCTCTTCGGCTTTAAAACTTTTATTATGTACTCCATAGCTTTAAAGGTTTTTTCTTTACCACCACAGGTGTAAACATCTATTGCTGCATATCCATGTTCTGGCCAAGTGTGAATTGAGATATGAGATTCTTCTAATAAGATTACACCAGTTGCTCCGTGAGGTGTAAATTGATGGAAGTGAGAAGAAAGTTTACTTAGATTTGCATACTTTACAGCACCTTCTAACAACGCTTTTACATCTTCAACATGGTCAATTTTTTCAAAATCTACTCCATAAAGGTCCGCTAAGATATGCAGTCCGAGGGTTTTTTCCATTTTCTGTCCTCCTTTACAATTTTTTCATAAAATCTCGTCGGGCTACTACTGCCCATGATTAAAAACCTCCTTAATAAACAAAGATAAAAGTAAAAATTAATTATAAGATATTTTTTAAGAAAAAAAATATTTTTGCATAAAAAATGTGCAAAATTAAATTAAGGTTTATTAAGTATGGTATAATTTACCTTTGAAAATTCTAAAAAAAAGGAGTGAGAGAATGAACGTTACAGTAGAAATTAATGAACTTTTAAGGACATTAACAGTTGAAGATGAAGGAGAAAAAGTAAAAAGTATTGTTGATAAAGTTATAAATGAAATTTCAAAAGTAGCTGAAGTTAAAGGTTTCAGAAAAGGACAAGTACCTAAACCAATAATAAAAGCAAGGTACAAGGATGCTATTAAAGAAGAAGTTACAAAAGCTTATATCAACAAATATTTACAGGAAATTTTAGAAAAAGAAAATTTAAAACCAATTACACAGGAAATATCTTTTGGTGA
>JBBIPN010000092.1:0-3377 GCA_037442825.1 Sulfurihydrogenibium sp.
ATGAACAATATATCTGTAAGTATAAATCTACTTCCTGGATATGAAACTATACCACTTCCATTATCAGTTATAATTGTTATATCTATTGTTTTAGGAGCAATACTTACGTTGATTGTAGCTATTGGTGATTGGATAAAATTTAAGATAGAGATAGCAAAATTAAAAAAGCAAATTGAAGAGTGTGAAAAAGAAAGAAAATCTTTTATATCTAAAACTAACGAAAAATTTGAACAACCTTAATTTTTATGATAAAATTACCACAAAGATTAAAGTGGTGGAGGTACTGTAATTTGTCTATCGGTAAGAGAGTTAGATTAGAAAGACTTATAAATAGAGATACTGAAAAAACTGTCTTAGTCCCAATGGATCATGGTGTTAGCTCTGGTCCTATGAAAGGTATTATAAATTTAAGAGAAACTGTTGAAAAGGTAGCAGAAGGTGGAGCAAATGCTATTATTTTACATAAAGGTGTAGTAGAAGCTGGTCATAGAGGAAAAGGTAAAGATTTAGGACTTATTATTCATATATCAGCATCTACAGATTTATCTTTAAGAAAAAATGATAAAGTTTTGGTTGGTACTGTAGAGGAAGCTATAAAGCTTGGTGCAGATGGTGTTTCTATACATGTGAATATTGGTGCAGAAGATGAAAAACAGATGTTGAGAGATTTTGGAGAAGTCTCGAAAAAATGTTTAGAATGGCAAATGCCTTTATTGGCTATGATGTACTATAGAGGACCTGAAGTAAAAAATCCATATGATCCTAAAGCTATAGCTCATATTGCAAGGATAGCTGCTGAACTTGGAGCAGACATTGTTAAAGTTCCATATACTGGTGATCCAGAATCTTTTAGAACAGTTGTGGAAGGTTGCCCTGTACCTGTTGTTATAGCTGGTGGTCCAAAAGTAGATTCTGATGAAGCATTATTAAAAATGGTGTATGATGCTGTTGTGGTAGCTGGATGTGCAGGTTTATCGATAGGCAGAAATATATTCCAACATGAAGATGTAAAATTAATAACGTCTATTCTTTCAAAGATAGTTCACGAAAGTATAAAAGTGGAAGAAGCTTTAAAAATATTAAAAAAATAAAATTTGATTTTTTAGATTTAGATGTTTAAAATTATTAAATAAAATTAAGGAGGTTGTGACATGGAAGCTTGGTTAGCTTTTATCATCATGACAGCTTTTACAATTTTAACAGTTATAGTTGCATTTTTAGGTGGTGCACTTAAAAAAGGAGAAGAGTAATATAAAGGAGCTTTATTGTTTAGTGATTTAAAGAAGTTAGGAAATGTATTTTTTATTATTTCCTTTCTTCTTTTTCTTTTTGTTGGATATTTAATATTTGAGCCGTTTATAACTATAATAACTGTAGCTATAATTCTTGCAATTATATTCTATCCTGTTCATAATAAGATAAATAGAGCTTTAAAAAATGAGATACTAAGTTCTTTATTTTCTACAATATTAATAACATTAATACTATTACTTCCTTTTAGTTTGATTACCTTTTTTCTTATAAAAGAAATTATTAATCTTTATCCTGTTGTAAGCATTTATTTATCTGATCCAAATTTAATATTAGAAAAAATTAAACAATCTCCATTTTTGTATAACGTATATCAACAGGTTGAAAATGAGTATTCTGATAAACTAAATAATAATTTTCATGATTCTCTTGTAAACTATCTAAAACAGGTATTTACTTTTTTATTTAACTTTGCAAAAGATTTACTGAAAAATTTTATTTTATTGATAGTTGGACTTTTTATTATGGTTATAACTATTTTCTTTTTACTTAAAGATGGTAAAAAGTTATATCAGCTAATATATTCAATAATCCCTTTAGAAAAGGAAGAAAAAGAATACCTGTTTAAAAACTCTTATTTTGCTATTCAAGGTGTTTTACTTGGAACTGTTTTTGTTGCAATAGCTCAATCGGTATTAGCTTTGATCGGTTTTTTAGTTGCTGGTATGGACTATAGTATAATTTTAGCGTTTTTAACATTTTTTGCAGCATTTATTCCTTTTGGTGGAGCATCTTTAATTTGGTTTCCAGTAGCAGTATTTTTATTTTTTAATAAAGGTACTTTTGTTGGATTAATATTTTTGTTATATGGTACATTTGTTATTAGTACTGTAGATAATATAATAAGGCCTATAGTTGTTGGAAGTAAGATAGATATTCATCCGTTGATACTATTTTTTGCTATTTTAGGTGGACTAAAAACATTTGGATTTTTAGGAATATTTATAGCCCCAGTAATAGTAGCAATTTTAGATGCATTTATACTTCTTTATAAAAAGCGTTATAACATAGAAGATTAAAAACCAAAATTAAAACCAAAATTTTGTTGTTGTATGATTCCTTTTTGTTTTCCAAAAAACTCTATCTGTAATATATCATTTTCAACTGGTATTTTTTTTGGACATGTAAATGTACAGTATTTACAATGTATACAAGAAGTTATACTATTGTTTTTTGCTATTTCAATTCTTTTATCTTGAAAGGCATCATTCTTGTCTTTCCAAAATCTAAAAATTTTAACAAAATTTATTGGACCACCAAAACTTTTATCTGTTTGAAAAGCGGGACATACACTGTAACATAATCCACATAAAATACAGTCTGTTTCTTTATCGTATAAAGTTAAATCTTCTGGATATACTTTGTCAAAGTATTCTTTTGGTACAAACCAAGCTTTAGCATATTTTAGTTTTAATAAAAATTCATCATGATTTACAACTAAATCTTTTATAACTTCCATATTAGATAAAGGTTCTATTAAAATCTCACCGTTAACAGCTATATCTAAAACTTTTGTTTTACAAGCAAGAACGGATTGACCGTTTACTTTAACACCACAAGTTCCACATATAGAGGCCCTACATTGGGCCCTATAAGATAAAGAAATATCTTTGTAAAATTTTATATAATCTAAAAGCTCTAAGATGGTGGTTCTCTTTTCTATATTTTCTATATCGTAAACTTTTAATTCATCACTTTTTTTTATTTTTACTATCATTTTTTGATCTTATTAAAGTAGTCTGACCTTTTTAAAAGTAAAGTAGTTATAGTTCTGACAGGTATACCTGTTGCTCCTTTTGGATGATAATACCAACCACTTGTATGATGAGAAGGTCCTGCTATATCTATATGAACCCATGGTATTTTTAGATCTACAAATTTTTCTAAGAATAAACCTGCAGTAATAGCACCACCATATCTTGTTGTACCTACATTGTAAACATCTGCATGGGGAGCTTTTATCTGCTCTCTTAATTTATCATTAAATGGAAGTTGCCACATCCATTCTCCTGTTTCTTCAGATGTCTTTAATACTTCATTAATAAACTTTTGATTATTTCCCATAA
>JBBIPN010000093.1:0-3343 GCA_037442825.1 Sulfurihydrogenibium sp.
AGAGCTTAAGGATGTTTGTTCTAAATTAAGATTTGTTTTATTTAATGTATTAAACATATTATGATAAATTTTAAACTCTAGATTTACTTTTTTAGCTTCTTGGATTTGGGTAATTAAATATTGGTTATAACTTTCCAATAATGAATTAATAAAAAAAGTTATAGTTACTATAATTGTTAAAAACATTATCAATATTTTATATCTATTTAAAATGTTTCTCATATTTTAGTACCACATTTATTTTTTTATTATTAATATCTTTTTCGACTTTTATATTTATATATTTAATTTTTACTAAATCTTCTATAAATCTTTCCATTTCAGTTCGGCTACTAAAAGTTTTTTCAAACGTTATGCTGTAAACAGCTTTTCCGTTATCAAAACTAAAATCTAAATTTTTATATCCATTTATTAAATTTAAATATTTTTCAAGATGTGATATCTCATTAATAGCCTGTATATTCTGAGTGCTTTTTAGCTCTAAATTAAAAAATGTTTGTATAACATCAAGATTTCTATTTCTTAATAAATTTTTAGATAATTTTTCTTCATAAAATCTATTTTCATCTAATAAATTTTGGATTTCAAAAAAATTATTTAAAGTATTTGCTGATAAGTTAATCAGATTATAAAAATTAAAAACTAATAGCATTGTTAACATTATTGAAGCTAATTGGAGATATCTTTTGAAATTAAGTTTTTCAGTAATAGTTTTTGGTATAAAGTTATAATCTTTATCTAAATTTATAAGACCAACAGGAATTATTAAATCTAAAAATTCATCTTTTTTTATTCTAAAATAGTATGGATTTACAAATGCAAAAGGAATATTAAAAGAACGATATAAGTTTTCTAATATGTTATTTCTATACATTATATTTCCAGATATTAATACACTGTCTATATTTTTTTTAGTTTTTAATAAGTAGTTATAAGTTAGTATTATATTGTCTGATATTGATAGTTCCTTATCTAAATCTAAATCTAAATCTACAACTCTGATATATTCAATAACACCATTATTAGTAAGAATAGAATAAAAGTTTTCTTCATCGCTATAAAAATGTATAACATTTCCCAGCGAAACATTGTATGAACTGATTGCAAAAGGTATAAAAGAAAAACATTTTATATGTTCATATTTATCTTTTATATAATCAAAAAATCTTTTTTCTTGAGTAAAGTATACTGCATATGTTGTTTCTTTGTTTTCCTCAGATAATTTTTTATCTTTTATAGTATACTTTTCACCAGGGACTAAATCGTTGTATATTTCTTTTAATATAAATGTATTTAAAATTTTTCTACTTTTTATCTTAGGTATTGTTATTAACTTAATATCTATTTCTTCATCAATGGCTATATAAGATTGTTCCTCTATGATAACTGACAGATCTATTTCATTTTCAATATATTCTTTTTTTTTTTAAAGTATAGAATTTATTATTATCGGTAGTTATATCATATGATACTATTTTATCTTTTTTAACAATAAGAACTTTTATATTCTTTTTTGGTTTCAGTTCTATTCTTAAATTTCCCATTATACAGATCCTTTTTATTTAGTTAATGGTCCCCTTGGTTAAATCCAAGGGGAAATTGATAGTAAATTTATATTAATTAGGTCTTCTATCAAATATATAAACAATATCTACCAATGTTTGTTCTGAAGTACAGTTAGTCCATGCATCACCCGTAGTACCGTCACGTATTGCTCCTGTATCAATTTCTCTTATAGATCCTTTACCTGCATCAAGAGAACCATCAATAGCTTGGTCTATAACTTTTGCTGCAAAACATGGAACTTGCCTTGCAACTATTACATTATAGTTTGCGGTATCTATTGCAGGACCTGCAGTATATAATGCGCCACTAAATACATGCTTAGCTATATCCCTTGCGTTAGAGAAAGATACTAATTGAGCTTGTAATAATTCTTGCCATTGAGAATCTGGGGCAGCGCTAGCAGCAGGGGCCGATGGGTTATAACAAAAAGCTCCAGTCGTTGCAGTAAATGTCGCAGGAGTTGCTGTGAGTGCTGCATAGTCAACATCGCCATCATTATCACAATCACCTGCGAATCTACCATACCTATCATAAAATGTGTACTGAAGTGTCGCAAGACCCTTCATGTCGTTTAGGAGTCTTTTTGCTTTAGCGTTGTTGATAAGCTCCTGACCCTTTAAGATAGCACCTAAGATAATACCAATGATAACTAGCACTATGGCCAGTTCCAAAAGTGTAAAACCTTTTTGAGTGTGTCTCATGGTACATACCTCCTTTTGATATAAAATTCAATATTAAATATAATCTATTTTGATATAAAATTCAATATTAAATATAATTTATTTCAATATTTACTTTACACCAAAACTTGTTGTTAACTTAATATACAATTCTATTTTTTCCTTCCTTTTTTGCTTTATAAAGCTTTATATCAGCTTTTTTTATAATATCTTCCATATTTAAATTTATTTCAACTTCTTCAACACCAAAACTTGCAGTTACTTTTATTTCTTTATCTTCAAATTTTAAAGGAGTACTTTCTAATTTTTTCCTTATCTTTTCAGCTATTTCAACACCATCTTTAGTAGAAGTATTTGGTAGTAATATTATAAACTCTTCTCCACCTATCCTAAATACATAATCGGATTGTCTTAAATTATTTTTAGCAATTTTTACAAAATATTTTAAAGCCTCATCACCGGCTAAATGACCATAAGTGTCGTTTAATTTTTTAAAATTATCTAAATCTGCTATAATTAAAGTAATGGGTAGTTGTGTAATTTTAGCTATTTCTATAAGTTTTAATACAATAGAATTAAAACTTCTGCGAGTTAAAGCCCCTGTTAGTGGATCTTTGGCAAATTCTAAAGATAACAATTTAATGTTTATATAAGAAATTTCATTGTGAATAAGCAATAAAATGTTTTCAATTTCTATTAGAATATTGTGTATTTCTTTATATTTAGAAAGTTTTTTATAATTTATTGCTATTTCTATTTTATTATGAAAATCTTTATGTAAACTCTTAATCTCTTGGTACACATTTATATCTTCTTGAAATATATCTTCTTTAGACTTTTTTAACCATTTTCCAAATTCACATTTTCTATGAGAAACATTATTAAATGTTATATCTTCTAAAATAGAATCTAAAAATTTAAGAAAGTAAGATATATGAGATTTATAAGGTTTTAATAATTGATCAACAGTCTCTTTTTTTATTATATTTTCTCTAAAATATATAATTCTTTCTTTTAATACATTTATATACTCTTTTACATATCCATTTGAAAAAGATTCTTCTATATCTTCAAAAAATCTTTCTATCCTCTTGGCT
>JBBIPN010000094.1:0-3252 GCA_037442825.1 Sulfurihydrogenibium sp.
GTTCATTTAAAATAGTAGGTAGAAAATCTCCAAATTCTTTATACAGTGAGGACCTTGCTACATATAGTCCAAAAGATGCTTTTGACCATAAAGCAGGTGGAGCATTCACAAAAGTATGGGCATTACCATTAAAAGTATTTGCAAGAGCAAACAAGAGGTAAAAGATGCTAAAAGAGTATAACCATATAGAAGTTGAAAATAAATGGGCTCAAATTTATAAAAACACTTCCTTATTTAAAGCAGATAAATATAAAAAACCTTCTTTTTCTATTGTAATGCCACCACCTAACGTAACAGGAAGCTTACATATTGGTCATGCTTTAAACATATCTCTTCAAGATGTGTTTGTAAGATACAAAAGAATGAAAGGTTACAATGTTTTATGGCTTCCTGGTTTCGACCATGCAGGAATAGCTACTCAATGGGTAGTTGTTAGAGAACTTCAAAAAGAAGGCATTAGTAGATTTGATTTAGGTAGAGAAAAATTTATAGAAAGAGTATGGCAATGGGTACCAAAATCAAGAGATAGCATAAAAAATCAATTAATAAGGTTAGGGGCATCTTGCGATTGGTCAAGACAAAGATTTACACTTGATGAAGGATTTTCAAGAGCTGTTAGAGAAGCATTTATCAAAATGTACAAAGAAGGCTTGATTTTTAAAGCACCCTACATTGTAAACTGGGACCCAAAAGAAAAAACAGCAATATCTGACTTAGAAGTAGAATACTACGAAGAAAAAGGAAAAATCTGGTATATAAGATACCCTTTAGAAGACGAATCTGGTTATGTAGTAGTAGCTACTACAAGACCAGAAACTATGCTTGGTGATACTGCCGTAGCTGTAAACCTTAACGATGAGAGATATAAACATCTAATAGGTAAAAAAGTTAAACTTCCTTTGGCACCTGAAAAAAGGTTAGATATCGAAGGTAAAGAGATATCAAACTTAATTCCAATTATAGCTGATGAATATGTAGATCCAGCTTTTGGTTCAGGGGTAGTAAAAATAACACCAGCCCATGATCCTAACGATTTTGAAGTAGGAAAAAGACATAATCTTCCTATAGTTATAGTAATGGATGAATCTGCTTCTATGAACAAAAACGCTAGTGAATTTGAAGGTCTATATAGATACGATGCAAGAAAGAAAATTATTGAAAAGTTAAAAGAGTTGAATTTATTAGAAAAAGAAGAAGATTATATACACAATGTAGGTCATTCTCAACGATCAAAAGAAGTAGTAGAACCATATCTGTCAACACAATGGTTTGTTGATACAAAAAAATTAGCAGAAAAAGCTATCAAAGTTGTCGAAGATGGAAATATAAGATTTATTCCAGAAGGTTGGACAAAAACATATTTAAACTGGATGTATAATATTAGAGAATGGTGTATATCAAGACAGATTTGGTGGGGTCATAGGATCCCAGTTTGGTATTGTAAAGATTGTAATCATCTAAATACTTTTAACGATGAATCATATGAAACAGTCGAAGAAAAAATTCTATTTAATCTTTATGCAGATGGAAAAATAAATCAGATATTTTGTATAGATGAAGTTTTAGAAATTTTAAATAACAAAAACTTTACCCATGATGATAAAACAAACTTAGAGTTTTATGAAGATGTAGTTTTTGGCAAAAAAACCGAATATTTAAAAGATAAAAATAAATTAATTGAACTCTTAGAAAACTCTAAAGCTTTTGAAAAATTATATGAAGAGAGATATAAGATAGTTTTAAAATGTGAAAGATGCAGAAGTGAGAATTTACATCAAGAAGAAGATGTATTAGATACATGGTTTTCTTCTGCTCTTTGGCCTTTTGGTACTCTTGGTTGGCCTTCAAGAGATGAGGAACTGAATACATTTTATCCAACATCTTTACTTATAACTGGTTTTGACATCATATTTTTCTGGGTAGCAAGAATGATAATGATGGGTCTAAAGTTTACTGAAGATATCCCATTTAGAGATGTTTATATCCATGCTCTTGTTAGGGACGAAAAAGGTGAAAAAATGTCAAAAACAAAAGGAAACGTGATAGATCCATTAGAGATGGCAGAAAAATACGGAGCAGATGCTTTAAGGTTTACTTTAATAGCATTAGCAGCACAAGGTAGAGATATAAGACTTTCAGAAAAAAGAATAGAAGGTTATAAACACTTTTCAAATAAAATATGGAATGCTTCAAAATTTGTTTTATCTAATACTGATATTGATGTTAAAGATATAGAAGATTTAGAACTTTCTGTAGAAGATAAATGGATTATTACAAAACTTAATAAAACGATCGAGAGTTCTTTAAAAGAACTAGAAAATTACAGATATAATGAATATGCTAACATACTTTATGACTTTTTCTGGCATGATTACTGTGATTGGTATATAGAGTTTTCAAAAGAAAGAGTTTATAAAGGCACTGAAAAAGAAAAAATAACAGCCTTAAGCGTACTGAACTATGTTCTCAGAGAGTCTTTAAAATTGCTTCATCCAATAATGCCTTTTATAACTGAAGAAATTTACAGTTATTTAAAAAATAAAGATTCACAATATATTACAGTGGCTAAATATCCTCAAGTAAAAATAAGCTTTATCTTTGAAGAAGAATTTTTATTTATTGAAAATTTAAAAGAAGCAATTTCTTCAATAAGAAATGTTAGAAGTGATTTCTCTATTGAACCTACAAGGAAGTTAAATATAAGAGTAAAACCAAAGAATATTCAAATAAAGTTAAAACTATTAAAGCTTCAAAACTCTATAAAATCTCTGGCAAAGATTGAAAATCTTGAAATAGATGAAACCATTGAGAAAAAAGATTCTGAAATTGTAGTTGTATCAGATGTAGGTGAAGTTTATATAAACCTTGAAGGAATAATTAACATTGAAAAAGAGATAGAAAGACAGAAAAAAATCCTTTCAGAAATAGAAAAATCTATCAAAATTGCAGAAAGCAAGCTTTCTAATGAAAACTTTATAAACAAAGCTCCTCCTAATGTTGTTGAAAAAGAAAAACTACTTTATCAAGAGTTGCAAGAGAAAAAAGAAAAGATATTAAACATACTGAAAATTCTTAAAAATAATTAAATAAAAAACCACCTGAAATAGGTGGTTCTTTTTTCACGTTTAAAAACAGAATAAGTTATAAAAAACTTGACAAAGAGAAAAATATTTGATAGAATAGATATTCTATTTTTAGAAAAGCGAATAAGTAAAGAAGATCCACTTGACAAAATAGAGGATAAGGATATAA
>JBBIPN010000095.1:0-3199 GCA_037442825.1 Sulfurihydrogenibium sp.
TTGAGAATATGTTAGAGAAGTAGTTATCTATACTTGATGAAGTTCCTGCTATTATAGATATTGATGCTGTTGGAGCTACTGCTAAAAGTACTGCATTCCTTCTTGGTGGATATGGATATTTTGCTTGGGTATAATGTGGGAAAGGTCCTCTTTCTTTTGCAAGTTCTTCAGATTTTTTATAAGTAACATCTTTCATAAATTTAGCTATTTTTCTTGCTAGGTCAATCGCTTCATCACTATCGTAAGGGATACCAAGGTATATTAAAGCTTCATGGAATCCCATAACACCGATTCCAATAGGTCTTAAATCTATAGTATTCTTTCTTGATTCTTCCGAAGGATAAAAGTTTTTATCTAATATGTTATCAAGGGCTAATACCATAGTTTCTAATGTATCTTTTAGTTTATCCCAGTTTATATCTTTTTTATCAAAATCTACATGTTTAGCAAGATTTACTGATGCTAAAGTACATACCGCTGTACTTTCAGAAGAGTTTGGTATGCTTATCTCTGTACAAAGATTTGAGCTGTTTATTACTCCATATTCAGGACAAGGATTTTTCTCGTTATGTCTATCTTTAAATGTAAGCCAAGGATGACCCGTTTTTGCTAATTTAAAGAGATACTTTTTCCAAAAATCTTTACTATCTATTTTTTTCCAAAGTGTTAACTCTCCATTTTCAGCTTTTCTTATGCATTCTTCATATTTTTTAGAGAAATCTTCGCCAAAAGCTGTTACTAACTCAGGACATTCTGCTGGATCAAATAAGTAAATTGGTTTTCCTTCTTTTATCCTCTTCATTATCTCGTCAGGCATCCATAAAGCAGTGTTTAAAGAAGGTGTTCTAAAATATGGGTTCCCTGTTGTCTCCCTTAAATCTAAAAATGCTTCTACATCTAAATGCCAAGGTTGTAAATACATAACTTGACTACTTCTTCTTCTACCACCTTGTTGAATAGCATTTACAATTGTATCAAAGATTTTAATAAAAGGAATTATTCCAGAAGATTTTGCATTTAAAGAATGAATTTTTGAACCTGTAGCTCTAATACGTGTTACATCTGTCCCAACACCACCTGCATATTTAGCTAAAAATGCAGTTTCTTTTGCTTTATCCATTATACTTTCTAAACTGTCTTCCACTACATTTACATAACAAGATGAGTATTGATTAGTTAATGTTCCAGAGTTAAATAGTGTAGGTGTAGAGTGTAAGTATTCAAGATTAGAGATTTTATCATATATTTTTATAACTTCATCTTCTATATTCCCTATTCCCATTGCTACTCTCATGAAAAACCATTGAGGTTTTTCAATTGTTTCAAAATTTCTATCTTTCATAAGATACCTGTCTCTCAACGTCGAGAGTCCAAAGTAATCAAGGTTGTAATCTCTACTGTAGTCTATCTTTGATTCTAATAAGTCTAAGTTAAAGCTTAAAAGATCTGGTTTTAAAAGATTTTCTTCTATTGAATATTTAATATAATCTTTAAATGAGTTAAACCTTCTGTCTATTCTTCTGTTTATTATTTTTAAAAGTTGTCTTGTTGCAAGGATATCATATATATAGTTTTTTGGTATGAGATGTTCTATAGCTTTTAAAACAAGATAGTCAAGTTCTTCAGTTGTAACTTTTTCTGGTATCTTTAAATCAAGTTCTTTTGCAACTTTAAAAACTATTTCATAATCATCTGGTAAATCAAGGCCTTCAAGTAAAGCAAAAATAGCATCTACCAATTTTTTCATTTGAAATTTTTCTTGTGTCCCGTCTCTTTTTATAACAACTCTTTGAACTGTTTGCATTTTAACGCCCCATTTTAGAAGTTGGTATATTCTGTAGAAGATACTTCAAAGAAGTTTGTTAGTTTTTTTACATCTTCTTTTTGTAAAAATTTTAAAGGATTTTGCTGGATATTAAACTGTGGGTCAAACCCAAGTTCTATTAATCTTCTATCTGCTATATACTTCATATATTTTTCAAGTTCGTTGTATGAAACACCAAAAATTGTAGTTCCCCCAAATTTTGTTTTTAGGTAGTTTAACTCAAGTTCTACAGCATCTATTATTGTTTCTCTGATATTTTCTACGAAATGATAATCATCCACTATTTGTGGATTTTCTTCTACCATCGTTAGAATAGCTTCTATTCCGTTTTGTAAATGTAAGCTTTCATCTATTAATATAAGTTCAACACCACTAACTACATTTTTCATTTTACCAGTATCTTTCATAGCAAAGAAATGGGCAAAAGCAGAATAGAAAAATAGTCCTTCCTGTATTATGTTGTTAAGTAGTATAGATGTTAGAATCTGTTTTTTGCCTTCTAAAGTATCAGGATCAGCTTTTCCATAGGTTATTCTATCAACAGCCCTAACTATGAGTTCTTGTTTTTCATTTAAAAGTTTATCTTCTAATGTAATATTGTATATTCTTTTTCTATTCATATCAAAAGAGTTTAATATTATCTCAAAAAAGTCTGAATGTATATTTTCCATAAACATCTGTGTGGAAAAACTCATTTTTGCATAAGGGTCTGTTAAAACAGGGAAAAAACCATTACCAAGAACATTTTGAACTAGCAACTCAGAAGATGCAAAATAACCAACAGCACTATCAAACAGATCTTTTTCTATTGGTGATAAACCTTTATAATCTAAAACATCCTGCTGTATATTTAACTCTTCTGGAAACCATACCGCCTTTTTCTGTTTTGTATATAGTTCTCTAAAAATTGGATATTTTGGACTTTCAGAAAGACGGATATTATCTCTAACAGATGTTTTACCTATAAGTCCCATAAATATTACCTCCACTATAAAGCGTTCTTTAACAACAACAACACTATATTTATAAAGCGTTCTTTAACAACAACAACACTATATTTAGTATTTATATAGTGTTCTTTAATAATAATAACACTATATTTAGTATTTGTCAAAAATTTTTTTAATTTTGTCAAGTTTTTTGTCAAGAATTTTTTGATTTTGTCAAGTATTCTTGTCAAGAATTTTTGATTATGAATATCAACGGTTACACTATAATAATAAAAATTAAATATTTGAAAAAATTTTAAAATTAAAAATATACTTTACAGTTAGTAAATATTAACTTAAAATATTGTAGGAGGTTAAAATGAGGATAGTATGTTTATATCATAAAAATTGTACAGATGGAACAACTGCAGCTGGGATAGTACTG
>JBBIPN010000096.1:0-2904 GCA_037442825.1 Sulfurihydrogenibium sp.
ATACATGTAATTTCTATAAATACCAGTTTTCCAGAAAAATCTAAAAAGTTATATAAAAGATTTAAGTTTTTATACAAAAATATTTTTAACAACTTTTCAAAATTTATTGTTAAAACGCAAGAAGATAGATATTTTCTAAAAGAGTTTGTAGAGGAAAATAAAATTACTGTATGTGGTAATTTAAAAATACTGTCCCAAATTAAAGATATAAACTTTAACAAAACTAAAAAAATAATACTTGCAGGTAGTACACACAGCCCAGAAGAAGAGATTATAGTAAATATTTTTAAATGGTTAAATGATAATAATTTAATGCTTATTTTAGCACCAAGACATTTGGAAAAGGTAAATGAAGTTATAAAGATAGTTGAAAAAGCAGGTTTAACATACTCTTTAAGGTCTAAAACAGAAAATCCTAACACTCAAGTATACATTATAGATACACTTGGAGAACTTTCTGGATTTTTTAAATATGCAGATGTAGTATTTATAGGTGGAACAGTTGCCGATATAGGAGGACACAACATCTTAGAGCCAATAGTTGCAGGTAAAAAAGTTATAATAGGAAAGAACTTTTATAAAATAAAAGATTTAGTAGAAGAGTTTAAACAAACTGGATTAGTAGATATTGCATTTACAAAAGAAGATTTAAAAGAGTATATTTTAAACAATCTAAAAAATAACAGTATTATCATAGATGTAAGACAGATAAGAGAAGATACATTAAAATGTTATATAAAAGCCATATTAGAGGTTTTAAATGGAAAGTATAGTAGATAATGCTAAAAAGTTTTATATACATGAGTTAAATGATTTTGTTATTTATAGAGAAATTGCAAATTTAATTAAAGACGAAAATCTTAAAGAAATTATATTGAAAATAGCCCAAACAGAAAAAAAACACATGGAATTTTGGAAAAATACTTTAGAATCAAGAGGTTTTAAAGTTCCACACGAGAAAATAGATAAGAAAAAATTAATCTTATTAAAATTATTATCAAAATTTTTTAATCCAATTATTCTTATATCAATCTTAGAGACGGGAGAAAATTCCGCTGTAAAAAGCTATTATCAATTTTATAAAAATAAAGATTTAACAGAGGAAGAAAAGGAAGGTGTGAAAAAAATTATAATAGATGAACTCGAACATGAAACATTCTTTTATGAAGGAATAGAAAAACCTAGACTTTCTAATATTAGAGATTTAGTTTTAGGAATGAATGATGGCTTAGTTGAAATTCTTGGAACTGTCTCAGGTTTAACTGGTGTATATGCAAATAATCCAAAGATTATAGGTATCAGTGGTTTAGTTGTAGGAATAGCAGGTGCTTTATCTATGGGAATAGGTGCTTACATATCTGTAAAATCTCAAAGACAAGTAAATGATGCTATCAATGAAAGAAATCAAATACTACTTGATGTTTCCAGTGAAAAGATGTATGAACTTTTTGAAGAGAAACTAAAAAAAGAAGAGATACCAAAAAGCGTTATCAGTGATGTTATAACTAAATTCAAAGAAAAAAATGTTAATGTATCAAATATTTTAATTAAAAACAGCGATGAAAATGAGATAAAATCTGGTATTTTTACAGGTTTTTCCTACCTTTTAGGTGTATTTTTTCCAGTTATTCCATTTTTTATTTTTTACTCATCTTATATTGCATTACCTTTCTCATTCTTATTTGCATTTTTAATACTATCTATTGCAGGAATGTTTGTTGCATTTTTCTCTGGAATATCTGTTAAAAAGAAAATTTTAGAGATGATATTTACTGGTTTTTTAGCTGCTATACTATCCTTTAGCTTTGGTAAAATAGTTCAAATAATTTTTGGTATAGAAGTTTAGGAGGTTATAATGGATTTCAAAGAAGCAGATAAATATCTATTTCAAAATTATGGAAGGTTTCCTTATACTTTTGAAAGAGGAGAAGGTTGTTATCTCTATGATGAAAATGGAAAAAAATATCTTGATATGCTGTCAGGTATAGCTGTAAACTGTTTAGGGTATAATCATCCAAAATTAAGTGAATCTGTCTGTGACCAAGTAAAAAAGATTATTCATATCTCTAACCTTTTTTATATAAAACCACAGGTTGAAGTAGCTAAAATCCTTGTGGAAAATTCTTTTGGTGATAGAGTGTTTTTCTGTAATTCAGGTGCAGAAAGTAACGAAGCTGCAATAAAACTTGTTAGAAGATATTTTTATGATAAAGGTTTAAATAAATATGAAATAATTTCATTTGAAGGTGGTTTTCATGGTAGAACCTTAGGAGCGTTAACAGCTACTGCCCAACCAAAGTACCACGAAGGTTTTTATCCATTACCAGAAGGTTTTAAATATGCAAAATACAACGATATACAGTCTGTTAAAAATCTCATTAATGAAAAAACTGCAGCAGTTTTTATAGAACTTGTCCAAGGTGAAGGTGGCGTAAATCCAGCAGATAAAGAATTTGTAAAAGAACTTTTTAATATATGTAAAGAAAATAACATTCTATTTTGTATTGATGAAGTTCAAACAGGTATAGGAAGAACAGGCAAACTATTTGCATACCAAAACTATGACATAGAACCAGACATTATTACACTTGCAAAAGGTTTAGGTGGTGGTGTCCCAATAGGTGCAGTCATTACAAAAGAAGAGATTGCAAAATCATTTATACCAGGTACGCATGCATCAACATTTGGTGGTAACTATCTTGCAACGGTAGCTGCAAAAGTTGTATTGGAAGAAGTTTTATCGCAAGGATTTTTAGACAAAGTTAGAGAAAATGGAAATTATTTAAAAGAAAAATTAAAAGAGTTTAGGTTTAACGTTAAAGGTTTAGGTTTAATAATAGGAATGGATCTACCAGAAAGTATAAATGCAAAAGATGTAGTAGCTAAAGCATTAGAAAATGGTCT
>JBBIPN010000097.1:0-2826 GCA_037442825.1 Sulfurihydrogenibium sp.
GAATATTTATAAATGAAAATGCAGATCCAGATGTAGTTTATGACGTAAAAAATCATCTTGAGAAATTAGTTCCTTGGATTAATAATTATAGACATTTAGAAGGTAATGCTGCAGCTCATATTAAAAGTATACTAACTGGTAATAGCATAAATGTTATAATTAAAGATAAAAAACTTTTACTTGGAACATGGCAAGGAATATTTTTTGCAGAGTATGATGGTCCAAGAAATAGAAAAATTTATATAAAAATATTGAGAGGTTAAAATGGATAAAGTTAATGTAGGACTTATTCAGATGAGCTGCAGTGATAACCTTGAAGAAAATTTTGAGAAAGCTATAGAAAATATTAAAGATCTTGCAAAAAAAGGAGCTCATATTGTAGCCACACAAGAGTTATTTAAATCAAAATACTTTTGTCAAATAGAAGATTGGGAATATTTTAAATTAGCAGAAAAGATAGATGAAAATTCAAAAACAATAGGAACCTTAAAAACGATAGCAAAAGACTTAAATGTAGTTATTATAGCTTCTTTATTTGAAAAAAGGACAGAAGGAATATATCACAATACAGCAGTTGTTATAGATGCAAATGGGGATTTCCTTGGTAAATATAGAAAGATGCATATACCAGATGACCCTCACTTTTATGAAAAGTTTTATTTTACACCAGGGGACTTAGGTTATAAAACATTTAGGACAAAGTATGCTGATATTGGTGTTTTGATATGTTGGGATCAATGGTATCCAGAAGCAGCTAGATTAACAGCTTTGTCCGGTGCAAAAATTATATTTTACCCAACAGCAATAGGATGGTTACCTTCTGAAAAAGAAGAATTTGGAGAATCTCAACATAACGCATGGAAAACAATACAAAAATCCCATGGTGTAGCAAACGGATGCTATATAGTTAGTATAAATAGGGTTGGTTTTGAAAAAAGTCCAGATGAAAATGAAGGTATAGAGTTTTGGGGTCAAAGCTTTGTCTCTAATCCTTATGGTGAGATTATTGTTAAAGGCTCTGTTGAAAAAGAAGAAAATATTATATGTGAAATAGATCTGTCAATTATTGATTCTATAAGAACTACATGGCCATTTTTTAGAGATAGAAGAATAGATAGTTACAGTGAAATAGTTAAGAGATTCATAGATTAAAGGAGGATTTAGATGAGTTATATCGTCGTTTTTATAACAACATCATCCTTTGAAGAAGCTGAAAAAATAAGTAACTATTTAGTAGAGAATAAGTTGGCTGCATGTGTAAATATTATTAAAAACGTTAAATCTATTTTCTTTTGGCAAGGAAATAAAGAAGATGCAGAAGAGTGTTTATTAATAGTAAAGACAAAAAAAGATCTATTTAAAAATCTTGCAAAAGAAGTAAAAAAATTTCATAATTATACTATTCCAGAAATTGTAGCTTTACCTATTATAGATGGCAATGAAGATTATCTAAACTGGATAGAAGAGACTGTTAGATGAAAGATTTATTGACATTTTTAGTATTTGCAGGGATTGTTTTAGCCTCTATCATAGGGGTAGATGGTATTGTTAATATTTTTTTAAACTTAAGGGGGTATTTTGGCATGATAGGATTTTTACCTATTTTATTGGTTTTGATAGTAGTGTTTTTGGCTACATCTGTTAAAGTTGTTAATGAGTATGAAAGGGCTGTAATATTTAGACTTGGTAGAGTTCTTGGGAAAGCAAAAGGTCCAGGTCTTTTTATTCTTATACCATTTATAGATAAGATGGTTAAAGTAGATTTAAGAGTAGTAACTATGGATGTTCCTACACAAGATGTTATAACAAAAGATAACGTATCTGTTCAAGTAGATGCCGTTGTGTACTTTAAAGTTATAGATCCTGTTAAAGCAGTTATAAATGTTGAAAACTATTTATATGCTACCTCTCAGATATCTCAAACTACACTTAGAAGTGTCTGTGGTCAAGCAGATTTTGATGAACTGTTGTCTCAAAGAGATAAAATAAATCTTAAGTTACAAGAGATTATAGATAAAGAGACATACCAATGGGGTATTAAAGTTGTAGCTGTTGAATTAAAAAGAATAGATATAACTGAAGAGTTAAGAAGAGCTATTGCAAGACAAGCAGAAGCAGAAAGAGAAAGAAGGGCAAAGATAATTCAAGCTGAAGCAGAATATCAAGCAGCTCAAAAACTAACAGAAGCTGCAGAAATGCTTGCAAAACATCCTTTAGCTATGCAGCTAAGGTATTTAGAAACATTATCTACAATAGGTCAATATAACTCAAATACAATAGTTTTACCATTTCCTATAGAAATATTAGAGCTACTTAAAATGAAAAATAAAGGTCAATAGGCGTCGTTACTTTCATAGTAGTAATAATCTTTCTTTTCTTTTACTTCATTTTGAGAATGAATTAAGATATATTCTGCCAACTTTTTTGCTTCTTCAAAAGGAATATTAAAAGGTGGCATATAAGCAAAACCTGGCCAGTTTGCTGGATTTGGTTTTATAATTAACCTTGCAATTTTTTCAATAGCCTTTTTACTTGTTCCATATCTTTCACGAATTTCTTTAAAGGAAGGTGCATTTAATCGCTCTGTAGCTGAGTGACAAGAATTACAACTATATTTGTAGAATAAAGATCTACCATCTTCAACAGCTAACGATATTTTAAAAAGAATCAACGTTAAAAAGAAAAATTTCCTAAACATTCTTTAAAAAGGGGCAAAAAGCCCCTTTATTGGATTAAGGATTAATTACTTATTAGATAAAATAAATTGTGCTAAAGCTTTTAATTCATCCTCTTTCATAGCTTTTGTTGTATTAAGTTGTGGTTTCA
>JBBIPN010000098.1:0-2821 GCA_037442825.1 Sulfurihydrogenibium sp.
CACCAATAGCTACAATCAACGTAAGTATTGCTCCTAAAACAATAGATATAACAATTATAACTGATAATGGAAGTGGTATAGTTTCATATCCAGGAAGTAGATTTATACTTACAGATATATTGTTCATAGCTACAAAATAAGCTACCACTACCATTATAAATAACCAAACAGCAAACCTAATTTTACCTAACATATTCTAAGCCCCTTTTTAATTTAAAATATATATCTTTTAAATCTTGAGATATAATTCTAACTTCACCTAAAACAGGCATAAAGTTTGTATCACCATTCCATCGTGGTACTATATGGTTATGAATATGTGTTTCTAATCCAGCACCT
This sequence comes from Sulfurihydrogenibium sp., assembly GCA_037442825.1. Lineage (GTDB taxonomy): Bacteria > Aquificota > Aquificia > Aquificales > Hydrogenothermaceae > Sulfurihydrogenibium. Next base: position 340 of record JBBIPN010000098.1, read on the forward strand.
GCTGATCTACCAAGATTGTATCCTATGTTAAAACCATCAGGCTTTAAAACAATCTTTAAAAGTTTTACCATATCTCTTATAAGAAAAGATATCTCCATTAAAGTTTCATCATCAATAACAGTAAAATCTCCAATATGTTCATTAGGACAAATCATTAGATGACCAGCATTGTAAGGAAAGAGATTTAAAATAACAAAAGCTTTATTTCCTCTATATAGGACTAAATTTTTTTCATCATCTTTTTCTTGAAATGCTTTACATAAAAAACATCCTTCTGATTTTTCTAAACCTTCTATATACTGGGACCTCCAAGGAGAATATAACTTTTCCATATTTAAATCCTCCATTTCATATATAGTTTTTTTAATTTGAAAATTATTTTAAAAAACTTTATGCTATAAATTATAAACTAAAAATTTATGAGGTGAATATGAAGAAAATTGGCGTAATTCTTCTAAATATGGGTGGACCAGATTCATTAGATGCTATACAACCCTTTTTATACAACCTTTTCTCTGACCATGATATTATACAGATACCAAAAATTATTCAAAAACCTGTAGCTTATTTAATATCTAAAATTAGAAGTAAAAAAACTAAAAAATACTATGAAATAATGGGTGGTAAATCTCCACAGAAAGAACAAACACAACTGCAAGGACAAGCTTTACAGAAAGCTTTAGGTGAAAAATATAAAGTAGTGGTTGCTATGAGATATTGGCATCCTTTTACAGAAGAAGCTTTAAATGATATGTTTAAGGAAAAAATTGAGAAAATAATACTTTTACCTCTTTATCCCCATTACAGTAGGACAACTACTGGTTCATCATTTAATGAGTTTGACAGGAAAATAAAAAAGTCTATTAAACCAGGAAAATATTTTGTGTTATCTACATTAAAAGGTCAAAAATCACCTTACTATTACTCTTCAAACATTGAGATTAAAAAGATAAACTGTTATTTTGATAACAAAGATTATATAACTGCTATGGTTGAAAACATTAAATCACATTTACCTTCTGATTATAAAAATTATTACTTTTTATTTTCAGCCCATAGTTTACCAGAAAAAATAATATTAGATGGAGATCCTTATAAAAATCAAACAGAAACAACTGTAAAACGTATTATGGATAATTTTCCAGGCACTAGATATTCTCTTGCTTACCAATCAAAAGTAGGTCCAGTAAAATGGTTAGAACCTTTTACTGAAAATGAGATAAAAAGACTTGCTAATGAAGGTATTAAAAAAGTAGTTGTTATTCCTGTTAGTTTTGTATCAGAACATTCTGAAACACTTTATGAACTAGATTATCTCTATGGTAAATTAGCTAAAGATTTAGGTATAGAAAGCTATATAAGAATACCTACATTGAAAACGCATCCCTTGTTTATTGATACTTTAAAAAATATTGTAATTAAAGATTCTTAGGATTTACTTCTACAGATACTTCTAGTTTTTTAGATACTTTAATTATTATATCTTTTAGTATTTGAAGTTCATCCTCACTATGAAACTCAATAAAGCACACTTTTTTATTATTTACTATATATTCAGATTTTATTTTAAATCTGTCTTTAAAAAGGTTGTCTAAGATAGTTTTTTTTCTTTCTGGAATAGTTATTTTCACAAATTTAGAAAAAGGTGGTAATTTGTTTTTTCTTCTAAAAGAAAGTTCTTCTTTATAAAATTTTTCTATGGACTTATCTATATTTTTATCTAAAAGATTTTCTATTTTATCTTTTAAGTTTGTAAATATTATGTATCTCTTTTCTGTAGCTGTTAAAGGAAATATAATATTTTCAAAAAATCTTTCATTAACTCTAAAATCTGGTAAATCTAAAATAAAATCTGGATAAATATTTATAACTGTATCATACTGATTTAAAGTAGTTGTGAATGTGCTAACTATATCTATTTTTCTAATTTTAATATTATCATACAACAATTCAACAATCTTCTCTTTTCCAAAACCTACTTCTTTAAGTTTAAAACTACAATCGGGACACTTTTTGAAAAATTCATACTTTTTATTACATGTTGAACATTTGAAAATTTTGTTATCTTTGTAGTAATAAACTTTTAGAGGTACGTTACAAGTTGGACATATAGCTTCCCATCCACATCTTTCACAGTATACAAATCCACTATAATAGCTTTTATTTGAAATTATAAGAATATTTTCATTTTCTTCTGTAAATTTTTTTATCTTTATTACTGTATCTTTTAAAGATTTAAAAGGAAGAATTTCTATTTTTGTGTTTATTACTGTATTTCTTTTTTTTATTGGAGAGATACTTTTTTTCTCTTTTAAATAAAATGTTTCTATTGATGGCAACGAAGATGAAAGTATTAAAGGAATATTTTTCTCTTTATGTATATAGTAAGCTATCCTTTTAACATCAACTTTTGGCGTTTTTAAAACTTTATAAATATCAGAATTCTCTTCTTCTATCACTATTAAAGAGAGATTTTTAATTG
>JBBIPN010000099.1:0-2811 GCA_037442825.1 Sulfurihydrogenibium sp.
AAGGAAAACTGGAAAGAATTTTGAAAATAGCTGTAATAGGTGCAGGTTTAGCAGGTTCAGAAGCAGCATATAAAATAGCTTCTTTTGGTTTACAGGTTGACCTTTACGAAATGAGACCTGTCAAACAGACGCCAGTCCATAAAACTCCATATTTTGCAGAAATCGTTTGTAGCAACTCTTTTGGTAGTGAACTTTTAACATCTGGAGCTGGCCTTTTAAAAAAAGAAATGGAATTTTTAAATTCTTTAGTTTTAGATGTTGCAAGAAATCTTAAAGTGCCGGCAGGTCAGGCTTTTGCAGTAGATAGAGAAAAATTTTCTCAAAAATTAACTGAAGTTTTAAAAAATCATCCAAATATAAATGTTATTAGGGAAGAAGTAAAAATATTACCAGATGCAGATATTATAGTTATTGCGACAGGACCACTAACATCTGAAGATTTTTCAAAAGAGATACAAAAGTTAACAGGTTCAGAATATCTTTATTTTTATGATGCTATATCACCAGTAGTAGATGCATCAACAGTAGATTACTCAAAAGGTTTTTGGGCTGATAGATACAATAAAGGAACAGGTGATTATTTTAACTGTGTTTTATCAAGGGAAGAGTATGAAATATTTTATAATGAGCTTATAAAAGGAGAACAGGTTCCTTTAAAAGATTTTGAAAAAGCAGTATATTTTGAAGGATGTTTACCGATAGAAGAGATAGCAAGGAGAGGAAAAGATACACTTTTATATGGACCAATGAAACCGGTTGGTTTGATAGACCCACAAACAGGAAAAAGGCCATATGCTGTAGTTCAGCTAAGAAAAGAAAATATTGAAGGTACCTTACTATCATTGGTAGGATTCCAAACAAAGCTCAAATATCCAGAGCAAATAAGAATATTTAGGTTGATACCTGCTTTAAGGGAAGCAGAACTGGTAAAGCTTGGTTCAATACATAGAAATACATTTATACAATCTCAAAAACTTCTACTCCCAACCTTACAGCTAAAAAAAGATAAAAAAATATTTTTTGCAGGACAGATTACAGGCGTAGAAGGTTATATGGCTTCTGCAGCAACAGGTATTATTGCAGGCATAAATGTTGTTAGGTTGGCAAAAGGTTTCGAACCACTTATACCACCTAAAACTACTATGATAGGTGGTCTTCTAAACTATATAACTACAGCAAAAAATGAACTCCAACCAATGGGACCTAATTATGCGTTACTCCCAGATTTAGAAGAAAAGATAAAAAACAGAGAAGAAAGAAAGTATAAAAAAGCAGAAGTTGCTCTAAAAGATATAGAGAGATTTAAAGAGTTAGCATATTCGTTATAAAAGGATTTTCTCATATAAAAATTTACAACCTTAAAAAATTTCTGTATAATATTACAGTATTAAATTAATGGAGGAGTAAATGGAACTTGCAACTCATGTTATAATGGCTGTTATTGTTTTAATAACTGTTCCTGTTTTGTTTTTACTATTAGCAAAAAAGCCTTCGTTGATACCTACACCAGTACAAAACATTTTTGAAATCTATGTAGAGTTTATAGATAATCTAATAAAAGAAAACATGGGTGAAAAAGGAAGAAAATACTTTCCTTTAATAGCATCTATTGGGCTCTTCGTATTTTTTGGTAACCTTCTTGGTGTGATACCTGGATTTGAATCACCAACTGCAAATTTAAATACAACATTGGCTTTAGCTTTACTTGTATTTTTTATATACAACTTTGAAGGTATAAGAGAAAATGGAGTAGCTTATTTTAAACACTTTTTAGGTCCTGTTCCAGCTATGGCACCTGTTTTTGTAATAATAGAACTTTTAAGCCATCTTAGCAGACCTGTAACATTGGCTTTACGTTTATTTGCAAATATGACAGGAGGAGAACTTATAAGTGTAGTTTTAATAATGTTAATTCCTTTCTTAATTCCTATGCCTGTTATGTTAATTCACTTAATAGCTGTATTTTTACAAACATACGTATTTGTAGTTTTAACTACTGTTTATATAGCTGGTGCTATTACTCACGCTGAACATTAAGGAGGACGTATTTTGGAAATTAAGAAAATATTGTTAAACTTTCAGTTTGATACAGTTTCATTGAAAGCTTTAGAGCTTGCAAAAGGTTTAGCTCAAAAGTATAATAGTCAACTTGTGGTTTTTCATGAAGTTGTAGATGTTTATATGATGAAGAAAGTAGCAGTAGGTTTTGGAATGCCAGTTCAACCTGATCTTGATGAAAGAAGTAAAGAATCAGCTAAAATGAGAATTGAAGATATTACTAAAGATTTTAAAGGTGATTTAAAGGTTATTATAGAAGTTGCTGGAAGAGTAAAAGATAGATTACCTATCGTAGTAAAAGAAGAAAATCCAGATTTAGTAATTTTAACTGAAGAGTATGAATATATAAGTAAAAAAATCGGTAAAAACGTACTAATTGTAAAATAAATTTATAGGAGGTTGTATAAGTAATGGTTAAGTTTTCAAAAGTGTTTATGTTGATGGTACTAGCAGGTACTGTTTCAGCTGCATTTGCTGCAGAAGGTGATCCTATGGCAAGAGCTGTATTTTACGGAGCATTAGCAATTGGTGCTGGAGTAGCAATTGGTGCTGCTGCTGGTGGTGGTGCTGCAGGTCTTGGTAATGCAATAAGAGGTGTTCTTGAAGGAATGGCAAGAAACCCAAATATGGGACCAAAATTATTAACTACTATGTTTATTGGTATGGCATTAATTGAAACATTCGTTCTTTATGCATTACTAATAGCTATTATATTCATCTTTACAGGTATATTTGATTCTAAAGCTGGTTTCT
>JBBIPN010000100.1:0-2734 GCA_037442825.1 Sulfurihydrogenibium sp.
AACCATTGTTAAAAAAGCTTGGTCATAAAGCATTTTCTCAAAATGAGGAAGTAACCATTCTCTATCTGTTGAATATCTATGAAATCCAAATCCTATATGGTCAAATACACCACCAAGTCTGATATTTGTTAAGGTTTTTTCTACCATATCCAATGCTTCTTTGTTTTTTGTGTAGTAGTAATACCTCAAAAGAAACATAAAGTTGTGAGGTGTAGGAAATTTTGGTTTTATAGAAAATCCACCATAAAGTTTGTCAAATCTAGATTTAAAATCAAGGAAACCTTTATGTATAATATCATCTGAAAACATATCTTCTTTAGATTTATTTTCAATATCTTTTTTAAGATACTCTACAACTTTCTCAGCTCTACTTAATAAATCTTCCCTATTTTTTTTCCAATACTCTGAAACACTCAAAAGTAAATCTATTAAACCTATCCTTCCTAGTTTAGAATCTTTAGGAAAGTATGTTCCAGCAAAGAAAGGTTTTTTATCAGGAGTCATAATAATTGTAAGTGGCCAACCACCGTGCCCATTAAATAATAGGCATACTTGCATATATATAGCATCTATATCTGGTCTTTCTTCTCTATCTACTTTTATAGAAATAAAGTTTTCATTTAAAATTTTTCCTATTTCTTCATCTTCAAAGGATTCTTTTTCCATAACATGACACCAATGGCAAGATGAATAACCGATAGATAGGAATATTGGTTTATCTTCTTTTTTAGCTTTTTCAAAAGCTTCATCACACCATGGATACCAATCTACAGGATTATAAGCATGCTGCAATAGATAGGGACTTTTTTCATTTATTAATCTATTTGGTTTCTTATTCATAAGATAGACCTCTTTTTAAATTTGTAAAAGATATTAAGCTAAAAAATAGATTTATTCAATTAAGAAAGTCATAAAAAAAACCCGCTTTAAAGCGGGCTAAGAAAAAAGGGAGGTAAGCAAATTCTAATTAATGTATGTTTTTCCAGATTTTCTTTTTCCAAGCAAATGTTAATCCAGCCATTATAACTAAATACCCTAAGACAAATATTCCAAGTTTATTCCTTTCTTCTCTATGAGGATCTGCTATTGTATCAAGGTAAGTTACTACCTTTTCTGTAGCTTCTTTAGTTAGACCAAGTCTTGGCATTGATGTTCCAGGTAAACCATTTTGAGGGTTATTTATAAAACTTTCTAAATACTCAATTTCTTTAGCTTTTCCCATTACAGATAAATCTGGTGGTACTTTACCAAGATAAGCTTTTAAGTTGTCTGCAGGTGTTTCAGCTAGAATATTTTGATATTTAACAGAGTGACATCTTCCACATGCTTCAACAGTTATTTCTTTTCCAGTTAGATCTTTTTTAGCTACTGATAAAAGGTAAGCAATAATGTTAGAAATATCTTCATCTGATAACTGAGCCATCGGTGGCATAGCAAATTTTGGATTTAATGTTGCTTCCTGTGGATTTTTAATAAAAGCTGCTAAAAATTTATGATCAACAATTGCAGCTATATTTGATAAATCTGGTGGTACAACATTAAAAGAAGTAATAGCAGTATTGTTATCCATACCTGGATTTATACCATCATTTTTAACACCATGGCAAGATGCACAGTTTGCTATAAATAACTCTTTACCTTTTGTAGCATCTCCTTGAGAAGGAGCACTAACCTTTAAATCTGAATAAGCATAATCTGGCTCTTTAATCTCTCCATGCATAACCGAATGAGCATAAGGTTCAATACCCCAATAACCTATTAAAACCAGAACTATTAGTATAAAAAGAATTTTTAACTCTTTCATAATTATCTACCTCCTTCCAATTTTTTCTTCTCTATCTTTGAAATAATAGGAAGAGATAAGAAAAATGCAAAGTATACTAAGCTTCCAATAAATCCAAGCCAAGCATATAAACCGTTAGGAGGTAGTTTTCCTAATACAGTTAAAAATATAAAATCAAGAACAAATATCCAAAATAAAACTTTATAGATAGGTCTATGTTTTCCACTTACAATTGGAGATCTATCTAGCCATGGTAAAAATAAAACTATGATCATACTTAATGCAAATGCGATCAAACCAAGATTTTGACTAAAGAAGAATCCTCTTAAAACTTCATAGAATGCAAGGAAGTACCACTCTGGATATATATGTGCTGGTGTTTGAAGATAGTTAGCTGGAGTAAAGTTTATTGGGTCCATAGCAAATTTATACTGATAAAATACTAAATAGAAAAAGAATATTAAAAACACAGACATAACAAAGAACTCTTTTGCCATAAATACAGGCCAGAAAGGTATACCTTTACCATGTTTTTTTTCTTCTTTTGTATAATGTTCTCCATCTTCGTTGTTAGAACCAGGAATTCTTACAGCATAAAGATGTATAGCTGTAAAAACTATAAGTAACAAAGGTAGAAATACAACATGTAAAGCAAAGAATCTTGTTAATGTAGCATCTTCAACTATATAGTTACCTCTAATCCATATTACTAAATCAGGACCAATAAATGGTATCTTTTCAAATAACGTTGTTATTGTCTGAGCTGCCCAATAAGACATCTGTCCCCAAGGTAATAGATAACCAGTAAAAGCAGTAGCAGACATTAAAACAAACAAGATATATCCAGTTATCCAAATAATTTCTCTTGGAGCTTTATAAGAACCATAGTATATACCTCTTGCCATATGTATAAATAAAACTAAGAACATAATAGAAGCACCAACAGCATGA
>JBBIPN010000101.1:0-2638 GCA_037442825.1 Sulfurihydrogenibium sp.
TAGGAAATTAAAATAAGATTAAAGATTAAAGTTTAAAATACTCTATAAATCTTATTTTTTAAACATCTAAAATCATCTTACTAAAAAACCTTTATAAATCAATTATCAAATATCTATCCAACAATCCTAAACCATTCAAAAATGGTAAAATATAATATCCATTAATAGAAAAAGGAGAGATTTTTATGAGAGTTAAAGTTGACAAGAAAGACCTTCAAGAAGCTGTTAAAAAAGTTGTCTCTGAAAAAAAAGCTGCATTACCAATTCTTACTAACTTTTTATTAAAAGCTGAAAACAATAAATTAATAGTTTATGGTACAGATTTAGAAATATACACTTCTTATTGGATACCTGCTGAAGTTATAGAAGAAGGGACTATTTGCGTTAATGCAAAAAAACTTACTGATATATCGAAAGTATTACCACAAAATGAAGTAGATATATCTTTAGAAGGAAGCAAATTAAAAATAACATCTGGAAAAACAAAATATAACTTGGCTATAATTGATCCTGAAGATTATCCAACTTTTGAGCCATTCCCATCAGATATGTCTATTATAATAAGTGGTTCAGAACTTATAAAAGGTATAAATAAAACATCCTATGCTGCATCAAAAATAGAAGAAAGATATGCGTTAAATGGTTTGTGTTTATCTTTTACTGAATCTGGTTTAGATTTTGTAGCTACAGATGGGCATAGATTAGCACTGTATAAAACAACATATACTGGTAAAGGTATTGAAGGAAAGTATATAATTCCACAAAAAGCTTTAGGTGAGATTAAAAAGCTTATTCTTGATATAGAAGATGTAGAAGTTGCAGTGTCTGGTAGTAGCATATTCTTTAAAGGTTCAAATTATGAGATTACAGTAAGGCTGTTAGAAGGTGTTTTTCCTGATTATACTCAAGTTATACCAAAACAATTTAACATACAGTTACAACTTCCACAAGGAGAGTTTATTGAAACTATAAAAAGAGTAATAACTGCTGAAGACAGTGATACAAAACCTTTAAAAATAAAACTTATGCAAAATAAATTAATAGCATCTACACCAACTTCTGATGACACATATGCAGAAGATGAAATGGATATAAACTACGATGGGAATGATTTTGAAATAGGCTTTAATGGTAAATACATAATTGAAGCAGTGGAAAAAATAGATGGTGAAAACATTTTTATAAAACTTATAGATAAAGACAGTCAAGCAATGTTTGTTCCTACAAATGAAGAAGAGAAATATTTAGCAATAGTAATGCCAATGACAATTTAATAGTAAAGGAGGAATATTAGTTGGAAGAAAAAAATAATTATATAGATTACTCTGCTGAAAGTATCCAAGCTGTAACAGGTCTTGACCACGTTAGAGCAAGACCTGCCATGTATATAGGTGATATAGGAGAAAGAGGATTACATCATCTCGTTTGGGAGATTTTAGACAATGCTGTTGACGAAGCTATGGGAGGTTTTGCAAGAAATATAAACGTAATCATACATCAAGATGGCTCTGTTACAGTAGAGGATGATGGTAGAGGTATACCTGTTGATATACATCCAGAGTTTAAAATTCCAGCAGTTGAAATGGTATTTACTATACTTGGTGCAGGTGGAAAGTTTTCTAAAAAAGCTTATCAATACTCAGGTGGCCTTCATGGTGTAGGTGCATCTGTAGTTAATGCACTTTCAAAATGGCTTGTTATAGAAGTTTATAGAAATGGAAAAATTTATAAACAAGAGTATTCTTATGGAAAAACAGTTTATCCTTTAAAAGAAGTTGGAGAGACAACAAAAAGAGGAACAAAAGTAACATTTAAACCTGATGATTCTATATTTGAAACTACAAACATAAAATACGATATTATTGCAAAAAGAGTTAGAGAGTTAGCATTTTTAAATCCAGGTGTTAGATTTTTAGTTTATGATGGAAGAAAAGATATAGAAGAAGAATTTTATTATGAAAATGGAGTTATAGATTTCGTAAAAGTTTTAAACCAAGCAAAAGATGTACTTTTTCCTGACGTTATATACGTAAAAGGTGAAAAAGACAGTGTTTTAGTTGAAGTAGCTTTTCAGTATAACACTGGATATAACGAAGTAGTAGAAAGCTTTGTAAACAACATTAAAACAGTAGAAGGGGGGACACACGTTTCTGGTTTTAGAGCTGCATTAACAAGGTCAATGAATAAAACATTATCAAATATGAAACTACCAAAAGAGCTTAAAAGTGGTGTAAGTGGAGATGATTTAAGGGAAGGTTTAACTGCTGTTGTATCTGTAAAAGTACCAGAACCACAGTTTGAAGGTCAAACAAAAACAAAACTTGGTAATCAAGATGTTAAAAAGATAGTAGAATCTGTAGTAGGTGATTATCTGGTTGAATTTTTTGAAAAAAATAAAGATATAGCTTTAAAAACAGCAGAGAAAGCTATAGAAGCAGCAGTTGCAAGAGAAGCAGCAAGAAAAGCAAAAGAGATATCAAGAAGAAAATCATTTTTAGAAGATAGCTCACTACCTGGCAAACTTGCAGACTGTTCAGAAAATGATCCTACAATATGTGAGTTGTTTATTGTAGAAGGTGAGTCTGCAGGTGGAAGTGCAAAACAAGGTAGAGATAGAAGAACTCAAGCTATCTTACCA
>JBBIPN010000102.1:0-2567 GCA_037442825.1 Sulfurihydrogenibium sp.
TCCATGCAGTTTCAGATGCTTCAAAAGAAAAAGGTGTAGACATTCCTATAATGGTATCTGCAACAATAGAACTTTCTGGAACTATGTTGATTGGAACAGATGCTCAAACATTGGCTGCTATAATGGAGCCTTTTGATATCCTTACACTTGGATTTAACTGTGGAACTGGTCCAGATCAAGTAAAACAGCATATAAAAAAGCTTTCTGAGATATGGTCAGGATATATCTCTATACATGCAAACGCTGGTCTTCCTGAAAATAGAGGTGGTCAGACATACTATCCTATGAATGCTAAAGAGTTTGCTGAAAAAGAGTCAGAATTTCTGAACTTTCCTGGGGTAGCAATCGTCGGTGGTTGCTGTGGAACTACACCTATACATATAAAAGCACTTTATGAAATAGTAAAAGGTAAAAAGCCAATCCAACCTCAAGAGAAACAGCTGAGAAGTTTAGCATCTTTATTTATGACAGTACCATTAAAACAAGAACCACCACCTTTCTTAGTTGGAGAAAGGACAAACGCAACGGGTTCTAAACAGTTTAGAGAACTTCTAATTAAAGAAGATTATGATGCTATACTTTCTATAGCTCAAGAACAAGTAAAATCAGGTTCCCATGCTTTAGATGTATCTGTTAACTATGCTGGAAGAGATGAAATAAAAGACATGAAAGAGGTTGTAAGTCGTTTTGTACAAAAAGTATCCATCCCTCTTATGGTAGATTCTACACAACCAAAAGCAGTAGAAATAGCTTTAAAGCTTATAGGTGGAAAACCAATAATAAACTCAGCAAATCTTGAAGATGGTGTTGAAAAGTTTGATAAAGTTTGTTATCTTGCAAAAAGGTATGGAGCAGCTTTAGTTCTTCTTACAATAGATGAAAAAGGTATGGCAAAGACGAAAGAAAGAAAGTTAGAAGTTGCTGAAAGAATGTACGAAAGGGCTACAAAATATCATGGATTAAACCCAGAAGATTTAGTTTTTGATTTATTAACTTTTACAGTGGGAAGTGGTGATTCAGAGTATAGAGATGCAGCTATACAAACTATAGAAGCTATAAGAGAGCTCAGACAAAGACATCCAGAAGTTGGTGCAGTTTTGGGTATTTCTAACGTATCTTTTGGTTTAGATATACATGCGAGGAAATATTTAAACTCTGTCTTTTTACATCATTGTGTAGAAGCTGGTTTAACAATGGCAATAGTAAATCCAAAACATCTTATTCCATTCCATAAAATAGCAGAACCGGAGAAAAAAGTTTGTGAAAACTTACTTTTTAATATTTGGGAAAATGAAGAAGATCCACTTTTTAAATTTATTAACCATTTTTCAAAACATAAAGAAGTTGAAAAAGAATCAGGTGAAAATGAACTTGAGAAATTACCTATCGAAGAGAGAATAAAAAAATTATTGATAGATGGAGAAAAAGAAAAGTTAATTAAAACAGTAGAAGAAGCAAAACATAGAATACCACCAGAGAAGATAATAAATGAAATTTTAATTGATGGAATGAAGATCGTTGGGGATTTATTTGGCCAAGGTAAAATGCAACTACCTTTTGTGTTACAATCAGCTGAGACAATGAAAGCAGCTGTTGATTATCTTAACCAATATCTACCAAAAACAGAAAAACAGAAGAAAACAACATTAGTTTTAGGAACTGTAAAAGGTGATGTTCATGATGTAGGTAAAAATCTTGTTGATATTATCTTAACAAATAATGGCTTTAAAGTTATAAATTTAGGTATAAAAGTAGAGTTAGAACAGTTTTTAAAAGCTGCAGAGGAACATAACGCAGATGCTATAGGTATGAGTGGTTTACTTGTTAAATCAACGTTAGAGATGAAAAATAATTTAGAGGAGATGCAAAGAAGAAATATAGAAATACCTGTTTTACTTGGTGGAGCAGCTTTAAATAAAAAATTTGTAGATGAATACTGTAAGCCTATATATGATGGACCTATCTTTTACTGTAGAGATGCTTTTGATGGAATAGAAGCAATGTCAAGGATAGAAAAAGGTATATTTGATACCGATTTAGGTTATAAAGAAGAGATAGTAGATGTTAACGTTGAAGAAGAAAAAATGGTCCCACCGTTGAAAGAGATAACTATGCCATCAAGAAGTATTCTAGTTCCAACACCACCTTTCTGGGGAAGGAAAGTTTGGATAACGTCAGAAAGTAAAGATTATGAATATATTAAAGAGTTAGCATTTAAATGGATTAACAAAGGAGCATTATTTAAAAGAGCATGGGGATATAAAAGGGGAGATAAATCTTTCCAAGAGTATGAAAGGTTAAAAAACGAAGAGATAATACCAAACTTTGAAAGATTGAGAAAATTTTTAATAGAAGAAGACATTTTCCAGCCAGTCATAATTTATGGTTATTATCCATGTAGAAGTGATTTATCTTTAAGGTTAGAAAAGGATGATAACAACGAAAGTTCATTATTTATTTTTTCAGAAAAGGAAGGTTGGAAAGAAGAAAGTGAGGTAAATAATGAGCCGTTAAAAAATGTGATAGATAGAGCTATCTATAAGATAGACTTTCCAAGATCAAAAAAA
>JBBIPN010000103.1:0-2548 GCA_037442825.1 Sulfurihydrogenibium sp.
AAATCTCTCTACTATTTACTTCTTTATTTACTAAGATATTATTTACTGTTTTCTTCTTCATATTTACTATAAGCCTCTATTATTCTTTGAACTATAGGATGCCTTACTACATCTTTCTCACTAAATTTTGTAAATCCAATACCTTTAACACCTTCAAGGATTTTTATTGCTTCTACTAAACCAGATTGTGTAGATTTTGGTAAATCTATCTGAGTTATATCTCCAGTTATTACAGCTTTTGAACCAAAACCTATTCTTGTAAGGAGCATTTTCATCTGCTCTCTTGTTGTATTTTGAGCTTCATCAAGTATTATAAAAGCATCGTTTAATGTTCTACCTCTCATAAATGCAAGGGGAGCTACTTCTATTACTTTTTTCTCTATCATATCATTTACTTTTTCAGGGTCAACCATATCATAAAGTGCATCATACAGTGGTCTAAGATAAGGATCTACTTTTTCTTCCAATGTTCCTGGTAAAAATCCAAGTTTTTCTCCAGCTTCTACTGCTGGTCTTGTTAAGATTATTCTGTTTACTAAGTTTTTCTTTAGGTAAGATACAGCAACAGCCATAGCAAGATAGGTTTTTCCAGTTCCTGCTGGACCTATTCCAAAGGTAATATCATTTTTCTTTATTGTTTCTACATAGAGTTTTTGAGTAGGTGTTTTTGCCATTATTGGCTTTCTTTTATGTGAAAATAAAATAGCTTGACTAAAGTCTTTGATTTCTTCTTGACTTTCTTCTCTCTCTTTCTCAAGTTTAAAACCTAATGCTAAATTTCTAATATCCTGTGGCATTAAAACATGTCCAACTTCAAAATATGAAGAGATTTTTTCCATAAATTCTTCAAACTTATCTAATGCTTCTTCACTTCCAGTAGCTATAATAGATGTACCCCTTGCAAAAATATTAAGACCAAAAATTTCCTCAAAGTACTTTAAATTTTCATCCTTAGAACCTACGACATTAAAAAATGCTTCAGCTGGAACGGTTATCTCTAACTTTAAAATCTCTAAACCCCCTAATAAAAATTATTCTATAAATTATTCATAAATTAAATTAAATCAATAAAAAAATTTATTAAATTTTCTTTATACCATTTTTACAGATATAATCTTTTGACTCTATAGTACTTTTTAAAATTTCATCATTTTTATTTAATCTATCCCTTGGATTTTCTTTATGCCAAAGATGAAAACATACAGCCATGAACGGATGAACTTTTTTCTTTAAACCATATTTAAAAAGTCTAACTGCTATTTCACTATCTTCTCTTCCCCAACCAACAAAAGATTCATTAAATCCATTTACTGCTAATAAATCTTCCTTCCAAAATCCCATGTTACAACTTTTTATACCTTTTAAATTTTGATTTTTAATAGCAGGGAAAAAAGGTAGTCTTAAAATATGATGAATATTTTTGATATGGTGTTGATTTGAAAGAAGTTTAAGGAAAGAGTTTGCTTCTTTATAAGAAAATGTTTTTGAGATTTTTTCATCAAGTAGTACTCTTTTCCCTTGAATAAAACACCCTTTTTCTGCAAGCTTTATATGATCTTCTACGAAATATTTATTGACTACGCAATCACCGTCTAAAAATATAATATAATCTCCTTCCGATACTTTTATACCTTCATTTCTAATTTTTGCTGCTCTAAATCCTAAATCTTCTTGCCATACATGTTTTAATGGAAATGGAGCATTTTTTGAAAAATTTTTTGCTGCAATTGCTGTCTCTTCTGTTGAACCATCATCTGCAATAATGACTTCGTAAGGGAAAACAGTCTGAAAAAGTATACTTTCTAATACCTTTAATAGGTAATCTAGTTTGTTATATGTCGTTATTATTAAAGATACTTTCATTTTTAAATTTATATAACCTCAAACTCTTTTTCTTTATTTTTCTCTCCTTTTACCAACTTTATCCTACTTTTTGGTATTTTCAGATATTCAGATAGTAGCTCTATAACTTTTTCGTTTGCTTTTCCTTTTTCAGGTATAACTGTTGTCCTTATTTCAAAGTAATTTTCTTCTACCTGCTTTATTTCGTTTTTACTTGCACCTGGTTTAACTTTTACTTTTATTCTCACCTTTCTCTTATACCTGCTATAAACTCTTCAACCATCTGTCTTGCTTGCCAATCTTTGTATTGTATTGGTGGATGTTTCATTGTGTATGCTGAGATAGAGTATAAAGGTCCTCCTATTCCCCTATCTTGAGCTAACTTTGCACATCTTATTGCATCTATTGCAACACCTGCACTATTTGGTGAGTCTTCTACTTCCAATCTTAATTCTATATTCATTGGAACATCCCCAAACAATCTACCCTCTACTCTTACAAATGCAAGTTTCTTATCTTTAAGCCATGGAACATAATCACTTGGTCCTATATGAACATTTCTTGGGTCAATTCCATAAGGTATAAGAGATGTTACCGCTTCAGTTTTTGATTTTTTCTTTGTTTCTAATCTACTTCTCTCTAACATATTTAAAAAGTCAGTATTCCCACCAACATTTAACTGATAAGTTCTATCTATTTTTACTCC
>JBBIPN010000104.1:0-2525 GCA_037442825.1 Sulfurihydrogenibium sp.
ATTGTTCCAACTAAAGATAAATTAAAATTAAATGCTATGAGTTACTGTACAAAACACGGTTTATGGCAAAGTGAAACAGTAGAAATAGAAGTTTTATCTGGAGATACTGTATCTACATGATATAATCTATCCCCCTTCTTGGGGGATTTTATAAATCATTCTTTTTAGTATCTAAATTTTATAATCATTAAAATAAAAATATATAAAACAGACTACGCTTTCGGATTTATAGTATAAGTCTTTTTTAATGATATATAAGTTATCAGATATAAATATTTTTTTAACTAAAGATAAATACGCTTGATTTTTTAAAACTAATGTAATACATACCAACAAAAACGAAAGTATTTAAGACATATTAGATCGTATAATTATCTATATTTTCCAAACAAATATAAAATCTCAAAAATTATTAAAATTTTAGAAGAATATCTGTTTATAAAAATAGGAAACTTCTCTAAAGACACTTTTTATTACAAAAAGAAAACTAAAAAAATATAAAATAACTTATATATAAAGTAGACTTTCAGAAGGATATAAACAAAAATATTTTTTTATCAAAAAGACAAACTAATTATTAGTTATATTAATGCATTCAAAGGATAGTTTCGGTTTCAAGAGAAGTAGATAAAGATTAAAACTAATAGAGGTAAAAAAATTTTATTGGTTCAACAGTGACACAAAGATTTTATTAAAACACTATTTAAGCAAATAATGAAGAGATACAAAAAACCAGATTTTAATAAAATCTCCATGTATCTTAATACAAAACTATTTTAGATTATAACAAAGCTAAAACGTTTGATTATTTATTATTCCTCGTTATATTAGAGAAAGGGAAAAGGTTATTAATACCGTTTATAGAAAATCATTATGTAGAAAAAAATTAGCATAGATATAAGTTTATCTCTTTTAACAGCAAGTGATAGAAATATTAAAAACAGGAAGGCTTATCTATAGAGAAACGGATAAGAGAGTTTTTAAAGAATGAGATTAATGATTATTCTTGAAGGTTATAAATAGAAAATATAATAATTGAAAAATTTGATTTTAGGAATCTAAACTTACCAAAAAATAAACAAACTTATACAAATACATCATAAACTTTTGTTATGTGGTTAAAAACAAAAAATAGATAGAGAAACTTTTGAATTTAAATTATGTGGTAAAAAGATAAATCCAAACACACCTAAAAAGAAAATCATTCAGGTATTGATTAAAAGGTGTAAGAAAAAATAAATGTCTATAAATGGAAAAGTATATATCTTAACTTTCTTTTTACCTATCGTAAACTATCGATAATCATCTACCTTTTACAATAAGTTATAATATTTAATCAAAAAACTCAAGGAGTAAAAAATGAATAAAAGAGTAGTGTTAGCTTATTCTGGTGGATTAGATACTTCTGTAATTGTAAGATGGCTTACTGATAGAGGTTTTGAAGTTATTACTTATACAGCTGATGTTGGTCAAGGTGAAGAACTTTCTGAGATAGAAGAAAAAGCATTAAAAGCAGGAGCAGTAAAAGCTATTATAGATGATATAAAAGAAGAGTTTGCAAGAGATTATTGTATGCCTCTTATGAGAGCTACTGGATTGTACGAAGGAAAATATACACTTCTTTCTTCTTTATCAAGACCACTTATTGCTAAAAAACTTGTTGAAGTAGCGGAAAAAGAAAATGCTCACTATGTAGCACATGGTTCAACAGGTAAAGGGAATGATCAAGTGAGATTTGAAGCATCTGTATGGGCTCTAAATCCAGATATTGAAGTTTTAGCACCTGTTAGGGAGTGGGAATTTAAATCGAGAGAAGAAGAAATAGATTATGCAATGAAGCACGGAATACCTGTAAAAGCTACAAAAGAAAAACCTTACTCTTATGATAGAAATCTATGGGGTGTTGCAATAGAAGCAGGTCCATTAGAAAATCCATGGACTGAACCACCAGAAGATGCTTTTGAGATTACAGTATCTCCAGAAAAGGCACCAGATCAACCAGAGTATATAGAAATAGAATTTAAAGAAGGAACACCTATAAAACTTAATGGAAAAGAGTATAAAGAATTATGGAAATTAATATGGAATTTAAATGAAATTGGTGGAAAGCATGGAGTAGGAAGAATAGATATGGTTGAAAATAGATTGGTGGGTATAAAAACAAGGGAAGTATATGAATCACCAGCAGGACTTATGCTTATAGCTGCCTACGATGAACTTGAAAGTATAGTTCTAGATAGATTTACATACCATTATAAAAAAGATCATATTTCTCATCCTTATGCAAAACTCGTTTATGAAGGTTTATGGTTTTCTAAATTAAGAGAATCTCTAGATGCATTTAATAATGAAATATCAAAAATAGTAAATGGGACAGTTAGGATAAAGCTATATAAAAGTTCATTTAAAATAGTAGGTAGAAAATCTCCAAATTCTTTATACAGTGAGGACCTTGCTACATATAGTCCAAAAGATGCTTTTGACCATAAAGCAGGTGGAGCATTCACAAAAGTATGGGCATTACC
>JBBIPN010000105.1:0-2471 GCA_037442825.1 Sulfurihydrogenibium sp.
TCCCTAAAATCTACTCTATTTTCTGCTGTATAGTAAAAGATAACTTTTGACCTATTAAGTGGGATATATGCTTTTAAAAGATTCATTTTTAAATCTAAATTTGAAGACTCTTCTTTACAAATCTGTAAACAATTTTCTGATTCTAATTCATAAGTATCAAACTTTATAATATCTTCTTTTTCTGCTTTTCTTATAAATTTATAGTTTTTTAAATCTTCTGTATAAATTGTATTTCCAAGAACTAATACTAACTCCTCACCTTTTTCTGATTCAATTACTATAAAATCTCCCTTTTTTATATTTAAAGGTACTTCTACTTCAGAAAATTTATTAGTATCTAAAAATCTTATTCTAACTGGTTTTGTATTTATCATAAATTACTCCTTTCTATTTAGTTAATGTAAAATATAGGTTCTCTAAAACTAACTTTTTCTTAACACCTTTCTTTAAAGATAGTAAAGAAAACTTATACTCATTTATAAACTTTTCTAACACTTCTACATTGTTTCGAAAATGCTTAGTCAAAAGCTTAAAAATTATATCAAAAAATATAACTATATCTTCAGAGTCTAACTTTTCTATATTTGAAGATAATGATATTAAACCTTCTTCATGTTTACCTATTACTACTAAATCATAAAAAGATTTTGCTAAATTGTAAATATTTTCTTTATTCATTATCGTCATGGGAATACATAGACTTCCTTCAGATATAGAAACTATACTTTCTACAATTTTTATGTTGCTTATTTTTTGAGATAAAATATCATTAATTTCTTCATTTGATAGTTTTCTAAACCTTATTTTTTTCAATCGTGATACAATTGTTGGAAGTAGTAATCTTTGATTTGATGTTGTTAATATAATCAATGTATTAAGTGGCGGTTCTTCTAATATTTTTAATAATGCATTTGCACTTTCTGTATTTAAATTTTCTGCTTTTTCTATAATTAAAACTTTTCCTTTTTGTGATTTTATCGTTAAAAAGTTTATAGCTTCTCTAATCTGATCTATTTTTATTTCTTTATTTTTTGACTGAATTAGCATAATATTTGGATGTGGCGTTAGACTTTCATTTTCATAAACGTTAGATATTAGATTATTTACAAGTCTGCAATCATTACACTCTCCACAACCAAAATCTTCTTTTTTATCACATAAAAAAAGCCTTCCAGTATAAAGAGCTATAAGTTTTTTACCTATACAATCTTTTCCTTCATAAAGTAAAGATAAAGAATCATAGTTTTGAAGTATATATTTTCTTATAAGAGCTTTTTCTCTTTCATGTCCTATTACTTTCATATAATATTTTTTTCCTTCAATATTTGCAATATCTTTTTATGAATCTCTTCAACCTCTAAACTTCCATCTATTATTATAACCCTATCTTTATTTTTTTCAGCTATTTCTAAAAAACCTTTCCTTACTCTATTATGAAAATCTACGTTCTCATTTTCTATTCTATCTTTATCTTTTAATCGTCTTAAACTAACTTCTACAGGTATATCTAAAAGGAATGTTATATCTGGTTTCATTTTTTCAGATGCAAGATTATTTAAACTTATTACTAAATCTAAATCTAAACCTCTTCCGTAATGTTGATAAGCTAATGTAGAATCTGTATATCTATCTGATACAACGTAATAACCTTTTTCTAAATTTGGTTTTATTAGATTGTTTATATGTATATTTCTATCTGCTTCATATAAAAGAAGTTCTGCAATAGGAGGTATATAATCATCCTTTGTGTGTAGTAGAATCTTTCTTATTTCTAAACCTGTATCTGTACCTCCTGGCTCTCTTGTTTTAATAGCTAACTTTTCATTGTTTATTAGATACTCATATAGTAAATTTACTTGTGTTGTTTTACCGCAAGCTTCTATCCCTTCAAAAGTAATAAAATAACCTTTCATAAAACCTCACTAAAATCATAAAATATAAATGTAAATAATATATAATTTATCACAAAATCCAAATTGGAGGTTTTATAAATGGCTATAGAAAGAGAGAAAGTTGAGGAAGTTTTAGAACAAATTAGACCTTATCTCAGATTTGATGGAGGAGATGTAGAACTTATAGATGTAGGTGAAGATGGAACTATTTATGTAAGATTGATGGGTGCATGTTCAAGTTGTCATATGTCTTTATGGACACTAAAAGGTGGTGTAGAAACAAGATTAAAACAAGCTATACCAGAAGTTAAAGAAGTAGTCGCTGTAAATCTATAAAACATCAAACTGGTAGCTAAATAAATAGCTACCAGCTACTATTCTATAATCTTCTAAAAACTTTATTTAACTCTTCTTAAAGTTTGTATATTTCTTTTTAAGACAAAAAATTATTGCATTTTTTAAAAATTTTAGTAAATTATTATAAATAAATTTGATATTAGAGGTGATAGAAATGGTTGAAGTAAAAGTTAAAGGTATAGTAATAGATTCTATAACAGGAAGTCCAATAGTTTTACTTTA
>JBBIPN010000106.1:0-2224 GCA_037442825.1 Sulfurihydrogenibium sp.
CCTACAACACCAGACGTAGCTTTTAAAATAGGTGAAAAATCACAGGATCCAATTCAGATGTATCTATCAGATATATTTACTGTTTCGGTAAATATGGCTACTGTTCCGGCTTTAAGTATACCTTGTGGTTTTAAAAATAGTTTACCTGTAGGTATGCAGATTATAGGTAAACCATTTGATGAAGAAACTATTTTACAGGTAGCTTACAGATATCAAAATCTAAATGATTTTTATAAGAGATTTCCAAATCTATAGATTATTTGTCTAAGATAGTTTTCAAACGTTCTAATATAAACTCTTTTGGCAAGATTCCGGTAATCTTGCCGTTTATATTATATGTTCTACAAGAATAGGAGATATCAGAAGGATAAGATAAGTTATATATATCTATACCATCTACATATACAGAAGGAGAACCTAAAAATTTTGTTTTCTGAGCAGTTTCTAAATCTTTCACATTAATAATTTCAACTTCTGTATCTATATTTAGCTCTTTTAAGGCTTCCAATAAATTGTTATGACTTTCTTTAGCATTTGGGCATCCTTCAAAGAATAGATATTGTATTTTCATTGTTTATTTCCTATAAATCAAAATATTCACTATGTTCTTCTATGTATCTTTTTACTTCTTCTAAATCTTCAAAAGCTTTTACATCTTCAATTAACTTTTTAAGTTTCGATGTTAAATCTTCATCATCTAATAGGCTTTCAATGTCTATATGGAAATCGTTCATGCTGATATTTATAAAATCATCAGAAGAACTTTCTTTTTCTCTATGAATTTTGGATTCTACATGTAAAAATTTTGAAAATAAATCATTTTTTTCTAAAAGCTGGAATATGTCTTTATTAGAAATTATTCTCTGGGTTTCTATTTTTAAAAATAAGATAGGTTTTTTTACGTTATCTTCTAATTTTTCAACTTCATATTTTATTTTATTAATTAGTATTTCAAAATCTTCATCTTTTTCTATTTTTTGATTTAAACGTAAAAAGGTTCTTGTATTTAGTGGTTTAAACTGAATGTTTACAGATTTGTCTGCACTTACATCAACAATATAACATCCTTTTTCAACATAATTATTTTCATTAAATGCAGTATACTCAGTAGAACCTGGATATACTATCCATCTTCCTAAAAAATCTTGAAAAGGTTTTTGTCTTTGATGGAAATGTCCTATTCCTATATAGTTAAAACTATCTGGAATATCTTCTAATTTTAATCCATCACGGAAAAATGGTTCAAATTCAAAGTGTAACATAAGTAAGTTAAAATTGTTCTTTTTTTCTGCTTTTTCAAAAAGGTCTTCTAAAACATTTTTTATGTTAATTTTTTTTAAATTATGTTTAGAAATGTGTTTAATACCAAAAATGTTTATTCCATTAAACTCTTCTATATTTTGATTTAAAAATTTTATACCAAAATGGGATAGTATTTCTAAAGGGGTGGTATCTCTTATTCCACTTCCTCTGTCGTGATTCCCAGGGATAGTGTACATAGGTATATTATAATCATTAAGTTTTTTTATTAGATTTATAGCATCAACTATTGTTTCATTTGATGGTTTACTGTGATGGAAAAAATCACCTGTATGGATTACAAAATCTACCTTATTTTCTATAGCAATATTTATAGCTTGATTAAAAACATCTAAGTAATCTTTTGCCCTTTCTTTTAGCTGATACTGCTGATACCCAAGATGGGTATCAGATAAATGTAAAAACTTCAATTATGTTTCTTTACAAGTGATTTCTTTACCAGTAACTTTCTTTAAAATTATATCTGATGGACAAAATCCAGTTACACCAGCAATAAAAGCCAGTATAGCAACAAACCAAATTAAGTATTTACCCCATTCCACTCCATTTAAATCAAGTAAAAGACCAGTTATAAGGATTATCGACATAATAGTTCTTTGAATTCTTAATGGGTTCATATTTTTTACCTCCTTAATATATTTTCTCTAACGATTCGTTTTCTCTTGTTTTCCATCTTTTATGTACCCATAAATACTGTTCTGGGTGCTTTTTAACAGCTTCTTCAACTTTCTTTGTATATAGTTGTACTATATTATATGCAGTATCTTCTTCTTTTTTTAATATATCATATTCTAATTTTTCTATCTCACAGTAATATTTTAAATGATTTTCATCATAATATGCATATGCAAAAAATATAGGAATTTTGTACTTAGCAGCAAGTTTTGCTGGAAAGTTTACTGTG
>JBBIPN010000107.1:0-2113 GCA_037442825.1 Sulfurihydrogenibium sp.
ATTTATAGGTTATATAGTATATTTTTTGAAAAAAATTGGCTACATAAAAGGGAAAAATATGATTATATTTTCTGAACCATCACATTTCGCAATTGTTTTAACACCTATGTTTCTCTTTGTTATTTTAAATCTTAACAAGATAAAATCCTTTTTTTATTTTCTTTTAGTTTTCTTGTTGGCATTTCTAATAAAAAATCTTACATTGTTAATTTCAGCTTTTATAGGTTATTTTATTGTTTTAAAAAGTAAAAAATATAACTTTGTTTTAATTCTTTTCTCAGTTTTTATCTTATCAATAACAGGGCTTGATAAATTTGAATATTTTTATAAAAGATTATTATTAGATACTAAGGATGAAATATCTAACCGTAGTTCATTAGTTTATTTATCAGGTTGGGAAGAAGCATATTATAGCTTAATTAATACTAATTTAATAGGATATGGTTTTAACCAAATGGGTTTTCCTCCACAAAATGGTTATTTTAGACATCAATTAAAGCTATTAGGTTCTGAAGAATTTAATATTTATGATGGAGGGACCACAGGTGCTAAATTAGTTTATGAACTTGGGTTTATAGGTGTAGTTGTAATGTTTTTTTATTTATATGGCCTTTTGATATTATATAAAAAAATAAAACATTATAAAATATCTGATCCTAAATTATTATTTTTTATTTCTTATTATATAGCATTCTTTATTGAGCTCTTTATACGTGGTGTTGGTTATTTTTCACCAAATATAATTCTAACATTAACATCTTTTTATGCTTTATTTATAAGGAAAAGTTTTCTACAAATGAACATAGCCTCTAACGAACTTAGTGCTAAAGCTGGAGCTGAGACTAATATAATTAAAATAGGTTGTAAAAAATGCAAAATAAGACAATAGTTATTTCTGGGATTAATCTAAGAAGTGGTGGAACTTTAAGTATATTGCAAGAGTGTTTGAAATATTTATCTGAAAATTTGACAGAACATTATAAAGTAGTAGCACTAGTTCACAAAAAAGAGCTTTTTTCTAATATAAAAAATATAGAATATATTGAATTCCCAAAATCTATTAAATCTTATTTTCTACGAATATATTATGAATATTTCTATTTTAGAAATTTGTCTAAAAAATTAAATCCTTGCTTATGGTTATCAATTCACGATATTACACCAAATGTGATTTCTAATGTAAAGGTTGTATACTGTCATAATTCATCTCCTTTTCACAAATTTAATATTAGAGATTTAAGGGACCTAAAATTTGTTTTATTTCACTTATTTTATAAATACGTTTACAGAATAAACATTCACTCTAATAATTATGTTATTGTACAGCAAAACTGGTTAAGAGATGAGTTTATAAAAATGTTTAATTTAGCTAAGGATAAAATAATAGTTGCATATCCAAGTATTAACACTTTTAAAATTAATTCTGATGTAGATTATAGAGAATCAAGAAGCAACAAAAAAATAAGCTTTATTTATCCATCTTTTCCAAGAGTCTTTAAAAATTTTGAAGTTATTTGTGAGGCAGTAAAAATTCTTAATGTAAACGGTTATTACGATTTTGAAGTAATATTTACAATTAACGGTAAAGAGAATAGATATTCAAGGTGGTTGTTTAGTAGATACGCATTATTAAAAAATATTAAATTTATTGGGTTGCAAAGTAGAGAAAAAATTTTTGATTTATATAAAAATGCAGATTGTCTATTGTTTCCGTCAAAATTAGAAACATGGGGATTACCAATAAGTGAATTTAAAATTTTTAATAAACCTATAATAGTTTCAGATTTACCATATGCTCGTGAAACTGTCGGCAATTATGAAAAAGTTATTTTTTTCCCTCCTAATAGTGCTCAAAAGTTAGCTGAAGCTATGCAAAGTATAATAGAAAATAATCCAAACTTTGCTAAAAATTTAATTGAAGATCCTGATCCTCCATTTGTTAAAAATTGGGACGAATTATTTAATATTCTGTTAGGATATTGTAAGAATGACAAATATTAACATCTCTATTGTATTATATCACAACTCAAAAGAACAGCTTGTAAAAGCTATAAAAAGTGCTTTAAACACAAAGCTCAATATTAAACTCTACCTTATTGACAACTCATCCAAC
>JBBIPN010000108.1:0-2111 GCA_037442825.1 Sulfurihydrogenibium sp.
CACTTAATATTATAACAAGTGGCATATTTAGACAGTTAGATCCACTTTTTGAAAAAGATATAATAAACTTTGATAGAACAACAGGGCATATTAGTTTAAACAGTTCAAAACTAAATGATTATGTTAACAATAATCCTACGGAATTAAACGATATGCTAAATCAAGTTAAAACCAATTTAACAGATTTTTTAACTCCATATATCCAGTATAATGGCATATTTGATCAGCAAAATAAAGCTTATGACCAACAGATTAAAAGTTTACAAAATATGATAGACCTTCAAACTCAAAAAGTTCAAATAGAGATAGAAATATTGAAAAACCAATTTATAAAAATGCAAATGTTGCAAGCTCAACTGAATGATATAAGTAGTAGGATAACGGCTACATTTGGATATAATAATAAGTAAGGGGAAAGTATAAATGAATCCATATGAAAGTTATCTTAAGACAGGTATTGAGACTGCTAATTTACCAAAAATCATAGCTATGGGATATGACAGGATTATTCTAGAACTAGAAAAAGCTATAGAATCTATAGAAAAAGAAGATACAAAATCTAAAATTAACAGTATAAATAAATCTTTGGATGTTCTTTTTACTTTAAAAGTTGGTTTAGATTTTGAAAAAGGTGGAGAGATAGCTCAAAACTTAAATGATATATACGATTTCTGTGAAAAACAAGTAATGATTGGAAATTTGAAGAATGATATTAATAAGCTAAGAGATGTTATAAATCTTTTAAATACAGTTAAAGAAGGATGGGAAGAGCTATCAACGAAAGTATAAAAGATTTAGAAAAAGAGATTGATGACTTAATAGTTTTAGTAAATATAGAAGAAAATATATCTTATTTATTGGATAGATTTGAAAAGATAATATATTTTTTAAACTCTTTAAATGATGCAACAGATAAGGAAAAAATATTTATTGCTGAAAAATTAAAAATACTAAGTGACTCTTTAAAAGATAAAATGGATGAGAAAATTGAAATTATACAGAATAAGCAAAAAGAACTTGAAATATTAAATACTGCAAAAAAGAGTCTATCAGGAAT
Organism: Sulfurihydrogenibium sp.; assembly: GCA_037442825.1. Classification (GTDB taxonomy): domain Bacteria; phylum Aquificota; class Aquificia; order Aquificales; family Hydrogenothermaceae; genus Sulfurihydrogenibium. The sequence goes on from JBBIPN010000108.1 coordinate 1,058, forward strand.
TTAAAATATTACAAAACTTTTCATAATCTTTTTTAGTATCGATTCCAATGGTATCTTTTTCTGCTTTGATAACTTTTATTTTATAACCGTTATATAAAAATCTCAACTGTTCCAACTTTTCTACTTCTTCTAAAGGGGAAGGTTTTAGATTTATAGAAAAATCTATTAATGCCTCTTTTTGATATCCATATATCCCAATATGTTTTAAAGGTGAAAATATTTTATATATTTGATAAAAATCTATATCTCTATAAAAAGGAATAGGACTTCTTGAAAAGTATAAAGCATAGTTATCTTTATCAACCACTACTTTAACAACATTTGGATTTAGATAATCATCTTCATTATTTATTTGATAGGCTAATGTTACAACTTTGTCATTCTTTAGATATTCAAAAATCTTTTTTATATCTTCTGGAGATATTAATGGTTCGTCTCCTTGGACATTCACTATATATTTAACATCTAAATCCTTTATAGCGTAAGCTATTCTATCTGAGCCACTTTTTAGATCAGAAGGTGTCAAAACTATTTCTATATTATAATCTTTTAAAACTTCTAAGAAATCTTTACTGTCACAAGCAACCATAACTGGGAAACCAGACTTTAGACAGTTTTCAACAGTCCAAGCTATTAAAGGTTTGCCTTTTACTGGTAAAAGTAGTTTATTTTTTAACCTTGTTGAACCTTTTCTTGCAGGTATAACTATTAAGCTATTCATGTTTAGCCCTCTATTTTTAACAGTACTTTTATTTCTAAACTTTCTTTAAAATCTGTCAGAAAACCGACTGTTAATCCTTGGTTTGTTATATCAACTCCTTTTTCTGATTGGCTTACTGTATCAATAGGATAACTAAAAATATGCGTATCTTTAGACATTTCTATTTTTATAGTTTTTCCAGTAAAGTCATCAAAAATACTAAAGTCTTTTAGTTTTCCATGGTATATTGGTTTTCTATAAAAATCTGCTAAATTTGCAAAGTGAAAATTAAACTCTAATACGTATTTTAAAGGTTCTTTATATTCTGTTTCTAATCTTATTAAAGATTCTATA
>JBBIPN010000109.1:0-2110 GCA_037442825.1 Sulfurihydrogenibium sp.
TTAGTCAACTTATGCTCGCTGCCCCATTGATTATTTTTTATGAATTTTCTATAATAATGGCAAAAATTTTATATCCTAGAAGTACAAGATATAAAAACGAATTTGAATATAAAAGGTAAAGTATGGAAACACTATTTTTTTGTAAAATTCCAATATTTGATAGATATAAAAAGTTAAGATACTACGAACTTGCTTATAGTTCTTACAAGGATGAAAGTTTTAATCAAATAGTTAAAAAATTATATTCAGTTACTTCTGATAAGGAAATCACTAAAATCTTAAGTGAAAAAACTACCTTTATTAAAATATCATCAGACATTTTAATTTTTACCGAATTTTTAAATTTAGTTCCAAATAATCTTTTTATTTTTGAATTAAAGTTAAACGACTTTAAATCTAATCTTTTAAAAGAAAAAGTAAAAGAATTTAAAAATAAAAGTTATAGTTTTAGTGTAGAATTGGAAAAAGAAGATTTGTATAATTTAGATATAGAATATTTTATGTCTTTGTTAGGATTAGTTGAGTATATCTCTATTGATATTTCAAAAATAGATAAAAATCAAGGAGATTTTATAAGAGAAATATCACAGATCTCATTTTTACTTAAAGCTGAAAATGTGGATACACCTGAATTATTTAATAAAGCTTTAGATTTAAATTTTGATCTATTTGAAGGAGATTTTTTCAGTCAGGCTGAAGAAATAAATACAGACTTTGAATCATTAAATAAGTTAGAAATTTTAAAACTTGTAAAATTTGTAAATGAAGAAGATGACCTGAATCTTATAGCAGAGAGAATAAAATCTATGCCAGAAGTAAGCATAGCACTACTTAAATATATCAACTCTTCTTTCTTTTATTTAACAAATCCTATAACTTCTGTTAATAGAGCTGTTGCTTATTTAGGTAAAAAAAACTTATTTAGCTGGCTCATATTGGTATCTTTAATGTCTGTTAATAAAGACGATATAGATATAGAAAATATGAAAAAAGCTTTATTTAGAGCTAAATTTATGGAACTTTTAAGTAAAGAAATTAATCCAGATATTAATATATCAGATACAGCATTTTTATTCGGAATTTTATCTTTAGCTGAACCTTTATTTAAAGTAAGTTTATCCGTTATTATTGATCAACTAAATCTTTCATCAAATATTGAAAGTGATATTAAAGAAGAAAAAGGATATTTTGGAGATTTATTAAAATTTACAAAAGCTGTTGAAAAACGAGAGGAAAATTTAATTAAGGAGATATCTTCTAAATGCAATTTAGATTTATCTAATATAGGTAAATTCATATTAGAAAGTTATAAATGGGTTGAAAATATTACAAAAATAAGGTGAACAATATGTATACTTATAGTAAAGAAAAAATAGATATAATTTTTGAAAGATTGATAATTTATACAGATAAAAACTTTAAATCCGTAATATGTAAAGATTCTTTTATAACAATAAAAGATTTACTAATAAAAACTTTTCAAGATAAAAAATATATAAAAGACTTTGAGAATATAGGTAGAGATTTCCAAATTAGGAATATTCTTTTTATAGAAGCATTATCTGTTTTCGATTTTTTAAGGAAAAATTTTATAGCTCATTTACCAAACAATATAGATCTACGAGAAGCCAAGAGGATAGAAAGATTTTTTGAAGATATAGAAGAATCTTTTTCAAAGGGATATGTAAAAGAGTATATAAATGTATTAAAAGAAAGAATTATATATTTTAGAGAAAATATAATAAAAAAAGAGATTGTTGATCAATTATTAGAACCTTATAAATCTCATATATCTTACTTTCTTAAATTTTTAGATTCTATTTTAGAAGATACAACATTTAATAATGTTTCTCATAGAGAATGTGAATTTGGAAAATGGTTAAAAGAGTCTAAAGAAGATATATTTCAAGAAGATAGACATGTATACCAAGACATTAAGAGTTTACATAAAGATTTTCATAATAAAATAGAAATAGCAATAAGTTATAAAAAACTTTCTAAATATAAAGAAATACACAATATTCTAATAGAAATTGAAAACATTTTATTGCTTATTCACAATGAAATTTCTTATATAAACATTAAATTGTTATCTTTAGAATTTGCCAAA
>JBBIPN010000110.1:0-2022 GCA_037442825.1 Sulfurihydrogenibium sp.
TACAGGAATTTTTGATATAAACTTATCCCAGTAATCTAAAAGTCTTCTTCCAAAGTAGTTTTGAGCTAAAAGACCAAGTAAAAAAATGATTGTAAGTGTTACTAAAATACCCAATCCAGGAATATGTGGAACAGGTACCCCTAATTCTTCAATGTATGGTAGTATAAGATTGTTTACAAAGTTAAAAACAGTTTTTACAACCCATAATGTTATAATTATTGGAAGTAAAATAAATAAACCCGTTAAAAATGTATTTTTTAAGTTAAAATTTTTCATAATTTTTTAATTGCTTCAGGTCTTTTTATTGGTTCTGGTAAATATTGGACAGCTGGAATACCTGTAGGTTGTGGATATAAATCCATTAAAGCGTAAACTTCTTCTGGAACTTCGTTTGATATATTTAATCCTAAAGATTTTAAATAATCACAAGTTAAAGGATAATCATGTGTCCATTTTCCTTGAGAAAGTTCTTCTGCTATAAATTCAGCTTTATCTTCGTTGAAACCTTTTTTTATAAGAATTTCTTTAACAGTATCTTTCATCTGTTTTAATGCTTTTTTACTCATATCTATTTTTACAAGTGTTTGGTCATCTATATCTTTTGGTTCTTTTAGTTTTTCTATAGAAACTAAAGACGCTGCTGGCTCGGTTGCAAGTTGAGGGTCTACAGGTCCAAGTACTGCAAATTGATCCATAATTATCTCATCTGCTGCTAAAGCTATCAATGTTCCTCCTGACATTGCATAATGAGGGACTATTACACTAACTTTTGCTGGATGGTTAGCTAAAGCTCTTGCTATTTGTGTAGCCGCTAAAGCTATACCTCCAGGTGTGTGAATTATAAAATCTATCTGTTTATTTTTTGGTGTCATTCTTATAGCCCTTAATACTGCTTCTGAATCTTCTATAGTGATCATTCTCATCATAAAAAATCCGAAAAGGGAACGTGTTTCTTGTCTATGTATAAGAGTTATAACTTTACTTTTATACTTGTCTTCTATTGCTTTTAGTATTCGTTCTCTACTCCACTGTAAAAGTTGAGATTGTATTATAGGAAAGATAAATAAAAGTAGAAAGATTAGCCAAAACAGTTGACCTATAATAAAACCAATACTATCAAACATTCCTTAAATTTCCCCAACCTTTAAAAGCATTCCTAATCTCTTCTTCTAATTCTTCTTTTGTTTTAACTCTTTTTATAGTTTCTAATAAATATTTATTATCTTCAATACCATCTATAACTTTTTTATAATTTCCATCTTTGTATCCGCTTTCTTGTCTAATATGGTTTAATATATTTTTACCTAGATAAAGTAGATAAAGTTTATTAAAATCAAAAATATCATTTACCAATAAGCCAAAGAAAAATAAAACACCTTCTAAATCTTGTTTTAAAGATTTTTCTGCTATTCTTTCAAGTAAAAATATATATTTTTTATATTCTTCTTCTTTTCCATAAATATTTGCTAAATAGTGGTTTATATAGTCTCCTTCTATATTCTTTAAATTTGAAAGATCTTTATTAATACCTTTTATAAAGTATTTTAAGTGTTCTTCTTTTTTCTTTTCCATTAAAATTAAAGAAAGTATAAAATGAAATATATCTGCTAACTCTATCTCTAAATTTTCTATATCCGGTTTAATCTTTTTCCACCATTTCCAAGGTAAGCTTTCTACAGCTTCAGCACATTCAAGCCATATGGCACGAAAAAAGTCTTCTTTTGTTCTTATATTTTTCCAATTCTCATTTATTTTTTTGTTTAAATTATTTTGTAATATCAAACATTCTTCTATTTTATCTAACATTTCTAATCCTCTTTAAATATACTGTTTTTGTATTCAAGCCAATGTAAAAATTCATAATTTATTTTATCCTCTTCTAACATATATTTCAATGTATAAAAATTGCTAATATGTTCTTTTAATCTTTTTATTGCATAATTTTTTGCAGTTTGTGTTGTTATTAAAAATGGCCAATCACTACTTTGAGCAAGTAAAAGTTCCCTTTCCATCTGTTTTAAA
>JBBIPN010000111.1:0-1988 GCA_037442825.1 Sulfurihydrogenibium sp.
GTAGAATGTTAAAGAAAGCATTATTAACCACTTTAGCTATCTCAGTAGTAGCATTAGCAGAAGAGAGTGATACTAAGACACAATTAGCAGAGCTACCTGTAGTAAAATGCAGTGAGCCAGTTGCAAGTGTAAACATCTTAGATTTTGAATGTAAAGCCCAAGCCTGTCAAGATACAGAAAACCCAAAACTATCACCATTAATGGAATTATTAACGTTAGCTGGTGGAGGTTCAGTAAAAGGATTTGGTAAAGGACTTGCAAATATGTTAACTACTGCATTACAAAAGACAAACTGTTTTAAAGTAGTAGACTTAGAGAAATTTGAAAAGATTAAGAAACTTGCAGCTGCAACAGGACAAGAAGTAAAACCCCCAAAAGTAGACTATATGATAAGTGCTACTATTACAGCAATAGAGCTTGAAAAGAGTGGTGGTTCATTAGGTGGTGGAATTATACCTATATTGGGAGCTATAAGTAAGAATACAGAGAAAGCAAAATTATCAATAACAGCAGATGTAATAAAACCTGAGACATTAGAAGCAATTTTATCACAATCTTTTGAAGCAAATTCAGAGAAGAGTTCATGGGGATTTGGTGCTGCAGGAGTAGGAGCTGGTTATGGTGGAGCAGGTGGATGGTCTGTATCTAAGAACCTTTCATTAGATATGGTTGCAAAGGATGTAGTAATCTCACTAACAAACTACTTAGCAGAAAAATTAGCAAAAGATAAGATAGTAGAGTATCCAAAGGTAGTAAAAGAAGAAAATAAAGAAGAGAAGAAAGAAGATAGAAGTAGGTTATAGTAATGCCTTTATGGTTTATAGCAAGGGAGATTAAATATGCTCTCTTGCTAATATCTTCAAACCTTATAACAATATACACTTTATTTAAAAGCTTTGGATACTCACACTTATGGTTTCTAATACCAATCTTAACTTTCATAGGTTATTACAAATCCATTTATAAACACATCCATGGTTTTAAGGTTGAAAGAAAAGCAATAAGAAAGTTTAAAACAGAAGTTCATCGTAAATATGGAGATTTTATAACTAACTATAAGATGCCAGAAGGTGGAGATATAGATATCTATCTATTAAGGTATCATATAGCTATAGATGTTAAATCTCATAAATCATTAAGAAATCTAAAGAAAAGTAAGCATTATGAAAAGGTGTATAAATCATTAGAAAGACAATCTAAATATGCCAGATTTTTGATAATCTGGCTTCCTAAAGCTGATGGTAATGGTTATCAACACATATTTAAGATAGATACATCAAAAGTGTATTTAGCCCAGGGAGAAGGTCTTTATAAACTACTTGATTGGTTGATAAGGAGAAGAGAAAGATGATAACTTTTCTCTTATATTCTTATGATTTGAATTTTATAATGTGAGTATACAGAAGATTTGCTATACTAAGCTACTGCTTCAGATATTATTTAAAAAAGGAAATTAATTACTGTTTTTTGTGATTGTAAGTCTGTATAATAAGTTGAAGAAAAACTTCTTTTAGTTTTTTATAACATTCTTCCTCTGGATTTTCAGAAAAATTGCATTTAGCTATAACTTTTTGATTCGAAAACTTCTCTATTATCATTGGGTTTAAATCCTCAGATATATCATCTCCATTAAAACCATTCATTACTATACCTAATATTTTTACACCATCTAAAGCTTTTACAGTTAATAAAGTATGGTTTATTGTTCCAAGTTTTGCTCGAGAAACTATCAACACTGGTATATTCAAATCTTTTATCAAATCAAGATAAGTATAATTTTCTAAAATAGGGACAAGTAAGCCACCTGCCCCTTCTACTATAACAAAATCATATTTTTTTGTTAAATATTCATAATGATTTGAAATCTTCTTTAAATCTATATTTTTATTTTCTGTTAGCATTGCAGCGTAAGGTGATAATGGATTTTTAAATGTGTATAGGACTATTTCATCTAAAGTTTGTTTTGTTATAGTTGAAAGTTTATAAGC
>JBBIPN010000112.1:0-1975 GCA_037442825.1 Sulfurihydrogenibium sp.
TAAAACAATAAAAGTATTTACTCTTGCACTCTCTTTTATACCTATTGTTAATAAAAGAAAAACAACTATTACACCAATAAATGCAAAAAGATCAATAAATGTACCTTGAGATAAATCTAAAGCTCCCGTAAACTCTTTAGGTAATTTGAATCCAAAATTATTTTCTAAAAAGGTTCTTAAATAACCAGACCATCCTGTAGCAACTGCTGCGGTAGCTACACCATACTCAAGAAGTATATTCCAAGCTACAAGCCAAGCTATAATTTCTCCTAAAGTTGTATAAGTATAACTGTAAGCACTACCTGATACTGGAAAAGAAGAACTAAACTCAGCATAAACTAAAGCTGTGATACCAATAGCTATAGCTGATAGTATAAAGGATAAAATAATGCCAGGTCCAGCATAAGATGCAGCAGCTTGTCCAGTTATAACAAAAATTCCAGCTCCTATTATTCCACCAACACCAATAAGAGTAAGGTCCCAAAAACCCAAACTCCTTTTTAGCTTAGTCTCAACTTGATAATATTTTTTCCTTCTGAAAAGTTCCATAAACTACCTCCATATTGTTTGTAAATAAATAAGCCTATGATTTTATAATATAAAATGTTAAAATTTTATCATAGAATTTTTATTAGGAGAATAATACTGAAAAATAAAGAGAACTGGTTGATTTTACTATTTGCTAGTGCTTATATTTCAATATCTGCCTTTACATTTTTAATAATTTTGTTTTTAATTTATGAAATAAAAAAGATAATGGAAAAAGAAATAAAATTTGAAGGTATCTTTAAACTGCCACTTTTTATGATAATTTTTGCTTCTGCATCAAGTACCTTAATTTATGGAAGCTTAAAAGAAATTCCCGGTGTACTAAACCAAACATTTTTTAATATAACATATTTTGCTAAAAATTTATTTAATCCATCAAAAGAGCTTTTTAAAAAAATAAACTATACAATCGTATTCTTTTGTTTTATTGAATCTATAGTTACTGTTTATAACTACTTTCATGGAAATATTAAGCCTATATGGGGTGGTGTTTTTGAAGTAGGTATAGTGTTTACTCTCGGAAGTTTATCAGCTTTTACATTATTTCTAGTAGAAAAAGAGGTAAAAAAGAAAATTTTATTTTTTACTCTATTTCTCTTATTTACTGGAATGGTTTTTTTACCAGCAAAAAGAAATCCTGTCTTGGGATTGATAGTATCTTATACGGTTTATTTTATCATTTTAGTTAGATATGCAAACATAAGAAAACAATGGATATATGGTTTGATTACTGTCTTTATTATTTCTTCTTTTGCTGGTGTAGTTTATATGTTAGAAGAAGATAATAAGTATAAAAGAATGTTAATAACTTTAATTGAAGGTAAAGAAATATCAGAAAGTCAGATAAATGAGTTTTCAAGTTTAAGATGGGAAATAGGAAAAAAAGGAATTGAAGTAATAAAGAAAGATTTTGAAAATGTTAATATAGTCCCTATTTTTATAGGACATGGTTATAATGCTGGTCAAAGATTAGATCCACCTTCTCCAGTAGGTAGAAGTTATGAGTCTATCTTTTTTATATCAGAGTTTATAAATATTGGTTTAATTGGATTGTTTGGATTATTACTAATGATGTATAGGTTTTTTAAATTTGTTTTATCTGTAAAAATAAAATCACTTGAAGATGTAGTATGTTTTCCTTTTTTAATATTTCCAGCATATTTTCTTGTAGGTGGAATATTTAGTGGCATATGGGATGCTATTTTAGCACTTTACTTTTTAATGTTTGGTATTGCTGAAAAATATTATTTAGAAAATAAAAATTTGTAATCAAATCAACCCTTCATTTTTAAGAAGTTCTAAAACATCATAATATTTTATAATCTTCTTTAAAAGAATTCTTAAATACTCTCTATCCTTTATCTTTTTTATTTTTTCTTCTATCAATAAATCAGCTAAAGTCTTAATCTCTTAACCTCCTATCTCT
>JBBIPN010000113.1:0-1949 GCA_037442825.1 Sulfurihydrogenibium sp.
GCTTATAAACTTTCAACTATAACAAAACAAACTTTAGATGAAATAGTCCTATACACATTTAAAAATCCATTATCACCTTACGCTGCAATGCTAACAGAAAATAAAAATATAGATTTAAAGAAGATTTTAAATCATTATGACTATTTAACAAAAAAATATGATTTTGTTATAGTAGAAGGGGCAGGTGGCTTACTTGTCCCTATTTTAGAAAACTATACTTATCTTGATTTGATAAAAGATTTGAATATACCAGTGTTGATAGTTTCCCGAGCAAAACTTGGAACAATAAACCATACTTTATTAACTGTAAAAGCTTTAGATGGTGTAAAAATATTAGGAATAATAATGAATGGTTTTAATGGAGATGATATCTCTGAGGATTTAAATCCAATGATAATAGAGAAGTTTTCGAATCAAAAAATTATCGCTAAATGCAATTTTTCTGAAAATCCAGATGAAGAATGTTATAAAAAACTAAAAGAAGTTTTTCTTCAACTTCTTATATAGACTTACAATCACAAAAAAACAGTAATTAATTTCCTTTTTTTCAATAATATCTGAAGCAGTAGCTCAGTATAGCAAACTTCTGTATACTCACAGTATAAAAATCATAAGAATATAAGAGAAAAGTTATCATCTTTCTCTTCTCCTTATTAACCAATCAAGTAGTTTATAAAGACCTTCTCCCTGGGCTAAATACGCTTTTGATGTATCTATATTAAAGATGTGTTTATAACCATTACCATCAGATTTAAGAAGCCGTATTATCAAAAATCTTGCATACTTAGATTATCTTTCTAATGGTTTATACATCTTTTTATACTTACTTTTCTATTGTTTTTAAAAGTCTCAATTCCCTATAGGTTGGAAAAAACCCATTTTTGATTAGAAAAATCAAGCATTTGAAAAAATCAACACTTTTTCAAAAAAATCATTAAAAAAATAGTTAAATATTTATTTATCAATAACTTAATTTGCCATAGAAGTCAAGGGTTTTTTATGCTATCTAAGGCTGACAACAAATATTTTTTATAAACAAAAAACCTTTCCCGCTTCTTATTCAATTGCCAAGTTCTAAAAATATTGGAGCAAAAAATTGTTCTTTTGGAAATAAACTTAACACTTAAAACTCTTGATTATTTTTTACTTTTCTATTAAATTATAACAACATTTTATTTTACCGTAAGGAGTTGTGAATGAAACAAACAGAAGTTGTTGAAAAGATTAATAAATTAAGAAAAGATAAAAACGCTATTATTTTGGCTCATTACTATCAAAGACCAGAGATACAAGATATAGCTGATTATATAGGCGATTCTTTAGAACTTTCAAAAGTAGCTCAAAAGTCTAATGCTGATATTATTGTTTTTTGTGGGGTCAGGTTTATGGCAGAAACTGCCAAAATACTAAATCCGGATAAAAAAGTTTTACATCCAAACCCAGAAAGTGGTTGTCCGATGGCAGATATGGCTACTTTAGAAGGCGTAAAACAACTTAGAGAAAAACATTCAGATGCTATAGTTGTTTCCTATATAAATACAAATGCAGATGTTAAAACTGTCTCAGATATAATAGTAACTTCAAGGAATGCTGTTAAAGTGGTAAAATCCTTAGATGCCAAAAAAATAATCTTTGTACCAGATCAGTTTTTAGGTAGCTACGTAGCAAAACAAGTTCCAGAAAAAGAGTTTATTTTATGGAAAGGGTTTTGTCCACCACACTTTAATCTATCAAAGCAAACATTACTTGAACTAAAAGAAAGATATCCAAATGCTAAAATAGCAGTTCATCCAGAATGTAATACTGATACTGTAGAGATTGCAGATTTTGTAGGTAGCACAACACAGATTATAGAGTATGCTACAACATGTGATGCAGATACAGTTATAATAGGTACAGAAGTTGGTATAGAGCATGCCTTAAAGAAAAAAAATCCAAATAAAAAGTAT
>JBBIPN010000114.1:0-1877 GCA_037442825.1 Sulfurihydrogenibium sp.
CCCAAAGTTCTTTTAAAAAATTAAAATCTTCAATAATAGCTTCATCTGATGCATCTTTTGCAGCTGTTCTTATTATTAATCCAAAATTTTCTTCATTTAGTGGAGATATTAGATTAATGATTTTTTCTTTTATAATGTTTTTTTCTTCCTCTAATTTTGATGAGATAGAAATTTTTCCTTTATTATGTGGTAATAAAACTAGATATTTTCCTGGTAAGGTAATTTTACAAGAGAGTTTAGCACCTTTTGTACTAACTGGTGACCTTTTTACTTGAACTAAAACTGTAGAACCTTTTTTTAGTTTATCACAGTCATTTTCACATATATCTTTTTTTGGTAAAAAAGCTTCTTTATCTTCTCCTATATCTACAAAAAAAGCTTCCATAGCTGGACTGTATCTCAAAATTTTACCTTTGTATATACTCCCAGCTTGTTTTGATATCTCTAAATCTTCTATTTTCAGCTCTACAGGTAAACCGTCTTCTAATATGAGGTAAAAATTGCTCTTTAATCCAGAACTAATAACTAACTTCCTTTCCAATAGAACTCCTCTGTAAATTGATAAAAAAATTATATCAGAATGCTTTTAAAATTATTCTTGATGATATAAGTTTTTTTGTGTATTCTTCTTGTGGATTATCAAATATTTTAAAAACATCTCCTTCTTCTACAACTTCCCCATTGTATAAAACAATAACTCTATCAGCAACTTCTGCTACAACACCTAAATCATGTGTAATTAAAAGAATGCCTATGTTTAAATTTTCTTTTAGTTCTTTGAATAGGTTTAATATCTGTGTAGATATTGTTACGTCTAAAGCTGTAGTAGGTTCATCTGCTAATATGTAGTTTGGGTTGTTTACTATTGCCATAGCTATAACAGCTCTCTGCTTTAAACCACCAGAAAGTTCATGGGGATATTGATTAAATCTGATACGTGGTTGTGGAATTTTTACTTTTTCTATAGTTTCTATAGCTATCTCTACTGCTTCTTTGTAAGATACATTTTTATGGGCTAAAACTGTTTCAACAATCTGTTGTCCTACTGTTATAAGTGGGTTTAAAACGGCCGAAGGTTCTTGAAAAACCATAGAGATGATGTTTCCTCTAAGTTTTCTTTTTTCTTCTTTTGAAAGTAAGTCTGTATCTTTTTCATTTATAAAAATTTTACCTTCTTTAAATGCATAATTTGGAAGTATATCCATTATTGCTTGACAAGTGACACTTTTACCAGAACCTGATTCGCCTACTAAAGCTAAGATCTCACCTTTATTTAAATGAAAAGAGACCCCTTTAATGGCCTCTTTAATTTGATTTTCAATATTGAAACTTACTTTAAGATTTTCAACTTTTATCACTTTAATAAGTCTATAAGCTTATTCAATGTGTCTGTTGGTAAAGCTCCAGATATAGCTACACCTTTAGGAAAAACGATTGTAGGTGTTCCGTTGATCCCATGAGACTTTCCAAAGTTTAAGTTTTTATTGATTTTAGAAACTGCTGTATTGCAAGGTTTTGCTAATTTTGAAAGACCTGATTCATTATTTTTTAAAGTGTTTTCAAAAGCAGTATCTAATAACTTTTGTTTTTGAGTGTTATCTTTTTGACACTCTATATTTTGTGAGATATCCATAGCATACTTATGGAAAGGTAATGGATATAAAACCATCTCAAAAGTTATATCTTTTCTTTTAGATAAAATTTCTTTTACTGATTGATGAAGCTTTCCACAGAATGGACATTGTGGATCAGTAAAAACATAAACTTTAATTGAACCATTACCATATTTTATATTAGAAACTGGTAAATTTTTAGTATCTATTATATTAACATACTCTATTAAACCTTCCTTTTTAAGTTCTTCTATTTTATTTTTT
>JBBIPN010000115.1:0-1838 GCA_037442825.1 Sulfurihydrogenibium sp.
ATAAATTTATGTTCTGTTCCTTTTAATAATCTATCTATATTTTCTTTATGTTTAAATATAATTATCAATCCAACTGTAAAACTAGCGTACGTAAAGTATAAATCTCTTTCTAATACATGAATAACAACCCAAGATATACTTGAAGACAGTATAGAAGCAAGTGAGACAAAGCCTGTTGTTAAAAATACACCAAGCCAAAATAAGGTCACTATATAAGCTGTCTTTGTTGATAAAGCAAGTAAGACACCTATACCAGTAGCTACACCTTTTCCACCTTTAAACTTTAGAAATATAGAAAAACAATGTCCAATTACTGAGATTATAGCTAACAAAGCTACATGTTTAGGTTCAAATATGTGCTTAGCATAAAGTATAGGAAGAAATCCTTTTAGTAAATCTAAAATTAAAACTAAAATACCTGCTTTTTTTCCTACTACACGAGTAACATTGGTAGCACCTATATTTTTACTTCCTTCTTTCCTTACATCTTTACCAAATATTTTCCCAACAATCAATCCAAAAGGAATAGAAGATATTAAATAGGTTAAAATAGCATATACTATAAAATTTATCTCCATGCTTTTTCCTTATAGAAAATTATAAAGTATTCAACAGCAGATACATAAGCAAGAAATATAGAAATCCATAAAGATATTCTACCGATATCAAGAAATTTTATTGATAAAATAAATATAGCTATCAACTGGAATGTTGTTTTTAATTTACCTAAAAAATAAGCTGGAACAACAATTCCTTTATTAACCATAACACTTCTTACCCATGTAACAAGCATTTCCCTTGATACTATAAGAAAAACTTCATAAGAATTGATGATTTGTTTTTCTACAAATGCAACAAGGATTGATACTGTAAAAATTTTATCTACTGCTGGATCTAAAAGTTCTCCATGTTTTGTAACATCATTAGATAATCTTGCTATAACCCCATCTAAGTAATCGGTTAAAATAGCTAAAAGGACAAAAACACCAGCTAATATAACTTTTTCTTGAAGAATAGCGTATATTATAAACGGTATTAAAAATAACCGTGATAAGGTAACTAAATTAGCTAAACCTATACTCAAGGTTTTTTACCCTTTCTAATCCATGGAGGTATTTCTAATTCATCATAATCAAAATCCTTTGATAAAATCTCGCTTTCTATCTCGTTCTTTATAGGTTCTTTTTTCTCAAATGTAAAAGAAGGTTTTACTTTTATATCTTTCTTTTCAGTTTTCTTTTCATCTTCAAAATCTGTAGCTATAACTGTTATTTTTATCTCGTCTTCTGTTTCGTTAATGATAGATGCACCAAAAATAATGTGAGCATCTTCATGAGTTAGCTCTCTGATCTGAGAAACAGCTTCGTTTACTTCTTGGAATGATAAATCTGGACTTACTTCTACATTTATTAATAATCTTTTAGAACCTTGTATAGATGTACCTTCTAATAACGGGGAGCTTGTAGCTATCTCAACAGCTTCTTCAATCTTACTATCACCTTTTCCTGTACCAACACCAATCAATGCTTTACCTGCATTTTCCATTATTGTTCTAACATCAGCAAAATCTGGATTTATAAGACCAGGTACGAGGATTAAATCAGTAATACCTTTAACAGCCTTGTATAGAATATTATCTACAAGTTTAAAAGCATTAGCAAAAGAAACATTTTTTCCTGCTATTTGTAACAATCTATCGTTATGTATAATAAGATATGTATCTACTTTTTCTTTTAGATTTTGAAGACCTTCTTCAGCTAATTTTGATCTAACTTTTCCTTCAAAGCCAAAAGGTTTTGTTACAACTGCAACTGTAAGGATTCCCATTTCTTTAGCAG
>JBBIPN010000116.1:0-1701 GCA_037442825.1 Sulfurihydrogenibium sp.
TTGCTCTCTAATAAAGGAAAGTTTGTTTTAAATAAATTAACTGGTATACTTGTAGTTGAAGACAAGAAAGACAGGTTAAAACTTATTGAAGACTATCTAACAAAAGTAAAAAAAGAGTTAGATAAACAAGTACTAATAGAAGCAAAAATAGTGGAAGTTTCTCTTAATGATAATTTTCAATATGGGATAGATTGGAATATTTTATTGCGTAATATAGATGGTGGAAAAGTAATTTTAAATCAAACTCTATCCTTAGCTACTTCTGCAGCTTCACTTGCTGTAGTAAGTAGTGATATAAATTCTCTCATAAATATACTTAGCCAAACAGGAGAACTAAAAACATTATCTAATCCAAGAATATTAGTTTTAAATAATCAATCTGCACTTATTACTTCTGGTAATGTGGTACCTTATTGGATAAAACAAACAAACATTGTTGGAGGTACAGTAACTACTCAACCTTACTCAACGGTGACATATACGCAAACTAATGTATTAGATGGTATAGCTTTAGGTGTAATACCACATATTGAAGATAATGGGGATATAATATTAAATATCGTTCCTATTTCTACAACTATTATTGGAGAAAAACAGATTAAAGAAAATAATACAGTTATAGGAGAAGCTCCAATATTAGCTATAAAAGAAAGTGGAACTATCGTTAAGGCTAAAAGTGGTGATGTTGTTATAATAGGAGGACTTATAGATAAATCAAATAAAGAATTAGAAGAAAAAGTTCCTGGTTTAGGAGACATTCCAATATTAGGATATCTTTTCAAACAGAAGAAAAAATTTGTAGGCAGAAAAGAATTAATAATATTTATGAAAGTTACAAAAGTTGAAGGTGGTTTAATGTGAAGAATTTACCAATAGGTGAATTATTAAAAAAATACGGTTTTATTAATGATCAACATATTCAAGTAGCATTAAAAATAAAGAAAGTTTTATCAAATAAACTTTTAGGTGAAATTTTAGTAGATTTGTCTTTCATATCTACTTCAGATATAGCTTTCGCTTTAGCAAAACAAAGTGGCACAGAGTATATAGAAGTAAATAATATTATTCCAGAGAAAGATGCTTTAAATTTAATACCTAAAGATGTTGCTTATCAATTCAAAATTCTTCCTTTTAAAATAGATGAGAAAAATGTTTATATATGTATATCTGATCCATACAATCTTGTAGCTATTGATTTAATAAAAAAAAGAAGCAGAAAAAGCACTGTAATATACGTAGGGGATGAAAATCTAATTTTAAGAGCAATTCAAATTTACTACTCTTTACTTGAATATCCTCTTGATAAACAGTTTGAAGATCTACTAAAACGAGCAGAAAATGAAGGTATAGCAAATGTTTCCTCTACATTAGTTGAGTTTATAATAAATAGTGGAATAATAAATAGAGCTTCAGACATACATATAACCCCAGAAAATAATACTACAAATGTTTTTTACAGAGTAGATGGTGTAATGTACCATTTTTATGCCTTACCTTATAGTTTCCATCCTTATATTATCTCAAGAGTTAAAATATTATCAAATTTAGATATAGCAGAACAGAGATTGCCACAAGATGGAAGCTTTAGTCACACATTTTCAAATGAAAATTATGATTTAAGGGTTTCAACTGTACCAACAAGCTTTGGTGAAAATGCTGTATTGAGAATTTTGCCAAAAAACGTTTCAATTTTTAACCTTG
>JBBIPN010000117.1:0-1673 GCA_037442825.1 Sulfurihydrogenibium sp.
ACCATTCCCCTTTAAACTAGAATGATTTTTAGATTAATTAGATATACACCTCAAAAAATAGAGATAGAAATAACGGCAAATCAAGTTATTCAAATGTTTCCAATAGAAATAACAGAACATCCTACTTTTGGTTTTATTGAGAGACTTTGGAAGTTGAGAAATGGTATATACTCTATAAATAGTTTTGATGAAAACTTAATATATAATTTATCCTCAACAAAATTGCATAAAAAATTAAAAGATGATGTTATGCTTGATATTCTTAACAAAGAAGAGAGATTTAAAATTATCTTAAAGTATGAAAATAAAGAAGATATTTACGATTTAGTTAAGTTATATCCTCAATAGATTTACCTCGTGCCTCAATACCAAATTTTGACCATATAAAGAAAGAGATAAAACCTATAAACCATAAAGTAGCCAAAAACATTATTCCGTATTTGTAATTATACGCAGCTACATACGTAATAATAGGTGGGATTATCATTCCTGATATCCTTCCAATTACAGAAATAATTCCTATTGCAGTAGCTCTTATATAAGATGGGTATATCTCCATTGCAGAAACGTATGCAACACTTGCAAATGAATATGCAAATAATGAATATAAAAATACTGTTAAATATATATCTTGACTATTTAAGAAAAAGAACGTTATTAAGAAAGAGAAAAGAGAAATAAGGATTCCTGTTAATTTTCTACCTAATATATCTGATAAAATAGCAGTAAACAGTCCTCCAATTAATCCTCCCACGCTTGAGTATAGTAAAAGTTTTGGTATCTCATTTGTAGGGATGTTATATTGATTTGAAATTACCAATGGTAAAATTGTTATAAATCCATAGTAAGTTGTTAAGATTGTAAAACTCATACTGCTGCTAAAAATAAATCTGTACTTATACTTTTTAAGAATAATTTTTATACCTTCTTTTAAATTTCCTTCAAAAATTGTTATTTCACGTTCTTTTTTAACAGGTTTTACACTATATTTATTTTCTAAATCTTCAACTATTTTTTCAGCATCCTTCATTTTCCCTTTTGATATAAGCCAACGGGGAGATTCAGGAATAAACATTCTAACAAATATTATCAATAATGATAAAATACCTCCTAAAAAAAATGCATACCTCCAGGCTATGTTTTCAGGAAAAGTTTTTAATAAATAAACACCTATCAAAGATGCTCCTATACTTCCTAAATTCCAAGAAGCGGTTATAAATCCATCAACTCTACCTCTATATTTAGCTGGAACAAACTCATCTATAGCAGAATGTATCGCCGAAAACTCTCCTCCTAAACCAAGACCTGTGATAAATCTTAAAAATAGTACCATTTCAAAACTATTTGAAAAACCTGTTAAAAGTGTACCTAAGGAATATAGGATTAAAGTAAGGAAAAATATTTTTTTTCTACCAAATTTATCAGCAAGATATCCAAAGGCAAAAGCACCTACTAATGCACCAATAAGAAAACTACTTACTACAAAAGAAGATTCTGTAGTGGAAAGATTAAGGGAGTTAGATATAGGTTTTAATAAAACACTAATTAATACTACTTCTAAAGCATCTAAAATCCATGTTATACCTAGAGCAATGACAAATTTTGTGTGAAACCAGGTCCATGGTAAATTATCAAGTCTACAAGGTATATTAGATTTTATTTTTTTCAATTTT
>JBBIPN010000118.1:0-1664 GCA_037442825.1 Sulfurihydrogenibium sp.
CATGGGAATAGGTCTGTATCATCTAAATGTGGTAGTGCTGATTTAATGGAAGCTCTTGGCGTTAAAATCGAACGTTCTCCAGAAGAAGTAGAAAAACAGATAGATGAGATAGGTTTAGGATTTATATTTGCTCCAGTTTTCCATCCAGCAATGAAAAACGTCATAAGACAAAGAAGGGAGATAGGTGTTAGAACAATTTTTAATATTTTAGGACCTTTATCAAATCCAACAGAAGCAGATTATCAACTTATAGGTGTGTATGATAAAAACCTTGTAGAACCTATAGCAAATGTTTTAAAAAATCTTGGGTTAAAAAAGGCCTTTGTTGTTCATGGATTGGAAGGTTTAGATGAGGTGTCAATAACATCTGAAACGCTTGTTGGTGAGTTGGATAATGGTAAAGTTAAAACGTATACAGTTAAACCTGAAGATTTTGGTTTAAAAAAAGCTTATCTTAAAGATATTGAAGGTGGAGATATAAACGAAAATAAAGAGATAGCGCTAAAGATAATTAAAGGGGAAGACTTTTCTCCTAAAACAGATTTTGTAGCTCTAAATGTAGCTTTTGCATTAAAAGCTGTAAATAAAGTTTCTAATATAAAAGAAGGTATAGAGTTAGCTAAAGAATCTATTTATACTAAAAAAGGTTTTGAAATTTTAGAGAAATTAAGAAACTTTTAAAAGGGGGTCGTTTATGATATTAGAAAGTAAACTTGCATTTATAACTGGAGGAAGTAGAGGGATAGGTAGAGCTATTGCTTTAAAATTGGCTTCTATGGGAGCAGATGTAATTATAAACTACTACAAAAATAAAGAAAAAGCAGAAGAAGTTGCCCAAGAAATAGAAAAATTAGGTAGAAAAGCTTACACAATACAAGGTGACTTTGGTTTAAAAGAAGATATAGATAAGGTTTTTGATGAAATTGCAGAAAAATTTGGTTATTTAGACATATTTGTAAGTAATGCAGTAGCTTCTGGTAGAGAAGTTGTTGGTGGCTTTGCGCCATTTTTAAGACTAAAAGAAAAAGGTACTTTAAGAATTTACAACATCACAACATTTGGTTTCATATGGTCATCCCAAAGAGCAGTTAAATTGATGGAAGGGAGAGAAGGTAAAATAATAGCTATCTCATCTACTGGAACAAAAGATTACATGCCAAACTACTCAATACATGGTTCAGCAAAAGCTGCATTGGAAACATTAGTGAGATATTTAGCTGTAGAAGTAGGGCCATTAGGAATAAATGTAAACTGTGTATCAGGCGGACCTATAGATACTGAAGCAATTCAGCTTTTCCCTAACTATGAAGAAGTAAAACAAGGAACTATAAAACTTACACCACTTGGAAGAATGGGACAACCAGAAGATATTGCAGGTGTTGTAGGATTTCTATGTACACCAGATGCAAAATGGATACAAGGTCAAACTATAATCGTAGATGGCGGTCTTTCCTTAGTAAGAGGTCGTTAGTTATAAAACATATTTTTTTCAGAGATCTGTGTGAGGTATCCAAAAAACATGGATGCCTCTTTTAAATTATCTGCAATATCTAAAGAATAAGATTTCAAAGTAGATAAATTATCCTTTAAATTTTCTATCTCTAACATATTTTGAGCCAAAAAGTCAACTATATCTCTATTGTGAATTTTAAAATTCTCTGGAA
>JBBIPN010000119.1:0-1648 GCA_037442825.1 Sulfurihydrogenibium sp.
TACAGAGCTGTTAATTTTCCTATCTCCTAAAATTGTTTATGAATAAAATTTTTGAATTTTTGCAAAATTGCATAAATGAGTATGAAAAGAGCAATAATTTACAAATATTGAAATTGGCATAAAATTTGATTATATAGACAACAACTGAACAAGATTAATATTGATAAAAATCATAAAAAACTTGACAAAATGTTATTGATGTGTTAACATTAAGTTAAAAATTATTAATAAAACTTTATTAAAGGAGGTTTTACGATGAAGAAAGTAGTTGGATTGGCAGCAGCAGGTTTACTTGCAGTATCAGCTGCAAACGCAGGACAGATTACAGTGGCAAACACAGATTTAACAGTCCTTGGCGGTGTATCAGCAGCTTACAGCGTTCAAAACAATGACCACTTATTAAGAGGTGGAGGTTTTAGCAAGGATGCATTCTCAGTTAATAACTTTATTGTAGCTCTTGCTAAGCCAGCTGAAGTAGGTGGTATTGGTTTTGTAGCTGCATTTGGTTCATGGGAAGCTCCAACAGTTGTAGCAAGCTCTAATGTAGTTAACGGTGGAAATATTCGTGGTTTAGATCTTGTAGGCTATGGTAAGACTACTGATTTTAAACCTTGGAAAGCTTATGTAACTTACAAACCAATTCAAGGCCTTTCTTTAGATGCTGGTTTACTTTGGGCTAACTTTGGTGAAAAACCAGTTACAATATTCAACCCACACATTACAAGAGGTGTATTATTTACAGCTAATCCAGCATTATTTGCAGGTGCAAGAGCTACTTACGATGCAGGTATAGCAAAAGTTTATGTTGGAACAGGTAAAGTAGGTGCTCAATTACTGCAACCTTTTTATAATCTTTTTAGCGTAAATCCTAAATCTTATGTAGAAGCTGGTATTACTGGAAACTTAAAACAATTTGGTTTACCAGTAGATTTAGGTTTGCATACTTACAATGAAGCAGGTGGTAGAGATATCTATGCTCTTACACTTGGTGCAGATTATGGTATAGTTACAGCTGGTCTTGAAGTAGACTACTTCAAATCTGATGATAATTTAGAAGTTAAGACAGGGGCTACTGATTCTTCTGCATGGGGTACAGCTTTATGTGTTAATGTAAAACCTGTAGCTGGTATACAAATACCAGTGAGAGTAGAGTATGCAAGCAATAACAATACTTCCTTAATTCCAACTATTGCTTCAGTTCCAGATAACAAAGTATGGACATTTACAATTACTCCTACATATAATCCAACAAAAAATACTTTCCTAAGAGCAGAATTATCTTATGCAAAATCAGATGAAGTTGGTGGTGTTTCTCTTTTTGTAGACAGTAATGGTAATAGTAAATCTTCAAGAACTACTGGTGCTGTAGAATTAGGATTCTTATTCTAATAAATCTCTATAAAAGAAGGGGGGGGTTATACTCCCCCTTTTTTATTTTTTAACCTTCTCATAAAAAATCTAATAAAACATTATTAATAAATTATATTATTTTTATCTCAGAAGTCTTTTGAGTAATATTTGTTTTTGAACAATTTCCAGAAAGCATTATTTTTGTGTTTGAAGTTTAATCTCTTTAAGAAATCAAGTGTAAGATTTAAGTCTGATACTAAATAATTTTAATGCGAGTGGTGGGAGTTGAACCCACACG
>JBBIPN010000120.1:0-1624 GCA_037442825.1 Sulfurihydrogenibium sp.
CAGCTGTTCATACAATTATAGCTCAGAGATTAATAAGAAAACTATGTAATAATTGTAAACAACCTTTAAACTATCTACCAGAAGTTTTAGTATCATTTGGATTTACAGAAGAGGATATAAAAAATGGGCATTTTTTTACTCATAATCCAAAAGGATGTGAAAAATGTAATCATACCGGATACAAAGGAAGAACAGCTGTTCATGAAATTTTAAAACTTGACGAAAAGATTAAAAAGGCAATAATAGAAGGAAAAAGTGCAGATGAAATTAGAGATATTGCTATAAAGAATAGTATGAAAACATTATATCGTGATGGATTAATTAAAGTAAAAAAAGGAATAACAGATTTAACAGAGGTTGAGAGAGTACTTATGAAATAGGAGGAAAAAGATGATAGAAGAAAAAAAGCTAAGTATAGATGAAATAGCAAAAGATGCAATAGAAAGAAGAGCTTCAGATATACATTTAACAGCAGGTTTACCACCAGTTATTAGGGTAGATGGAAAGTTAATGCCACTCCTTGGATATCCTACTATGACTCCAAAAGACTGTCAAAATTTGATATATTCATTTATGAATGAGAAACAAAAAAGAAATTTTGAAGAAAAAAAAGAATTAGATTTTTCATTTGGCATAAGAAACGTTGGAAGATTTAGGGTTAACGTTTTCTACCAAAGAGGAACAGTAGCTGCTGCATTAAGAAGGATACCTTACGAAATAAAATCTATGGAAGAACTTGGTTTAATTCCAAAAGTAAAAGATCTTTGTCATCTATCAATGGGATTAGTTTTAGTAACAGGACCTACTGGTTCTGGTAAAACTACAACTCTTGCCTCTATGATCGACTATATAAATACCAATTTCCCACACCATATTATAACAATAGAAGATCCAGTTGAATATTTATTTACTAACAAAAAATCTGTAGTAGCCCAAAGAGAAGTAGGTACAGATACAGATTCTTTTGCATTGGCTTTAAAGTACGCTTTAAGGGAAGACCCAGATGTAATTCTCGTTGGTGAGATGAGAGATTTAGAGACAATAAGAGCTGCTTTAACTGCAGCAGAAACAGGTCACCTTGTTTTTGGAACACTACATACAAACACAGCTGTACAGACAATAAACAGGATAATAAACGTTTTCCCAATGGAAGAACAAGATCAAGTAAGAACTGAACTAAGTTTTGTTTTACAAGGTGTTATATCACAAAGATTACTCCCCAAAATAGGTGGTGGAAGAATTTTAATACATGAAGTAATGATACCAAACACTGCTATAAGGAACCTTATAAGAGAAAATAAAATTCACCAAATATATGGTATTATGCAAACCGGTCAAGCTGAAACAGGAATGCAAACGATGAATCAATCACTTTTAAAGGCACTTAAAAATAAACTTATAACTGTTGAAGATGCATTTAGAATATCTCCAGAACCAGAAGAATTAAAAAGAATGTTATCTGTTGCAGGAGTTAAATAATGGCTACATTTACGTATGAAGCAAGAGATCAATACGGTGTTTTAAAAAAAGGGACAATAGAAGCAGAAAATATAGAAAAAGCTGAAGAAATACTTAAAAATCAAGGTTTTGTATACGTAAATCTAAACGTTAAATCTATAAAAGA
>JBBIPN010000121.1:0-1563 GCA_037442825.1 Sulfurihydrogenibium sp.
GTTTATCTAACTCTTTTTTTACTTTTGTTAGATAGTCTTCAATAAGTTTTAACCTGTCTTTCTTGTCTTCAACTACAAGTATACCAGTTAATTTATTTAAAACAAACTTTCCTTTATTAGAGAGCAAATTTGATATATTTTCTTCTATCTGTTTAAAGATATCATTTATATCTTCATCTGCTTTATAATTTACTTTAAAATCTCCAGATATTGTTGAGCTGCCAGTATTACCGCCACCACTGCCACTACCGCCACCACTGCCACTACCACCACCGCCACCTGTTGTACTACCTCCTAAAGAAGAATTATAAGAAGAAATTGTCTTAACATATGGTAATCTGTATATTCTTTTTTCTGTATCTTTTATAACGATGATATTATCCTTTATCTCATATGAAAGATTTGCAATTTCCATGATTATTTCTAAAGCTGTATTTAAAGGTGTATCTTTTATGTTTAATGTTATAGGAGTATTACTATCTATATCTGGTGAAAATATTACATTGTATTTAGTATTACTAAAGACTGCATATAAAACCATTTTTAAAGGAACATTATCACCACTAAAATTTACTATCTTGTTTTCCATACTGTTTTTAGTTTCCCTATTTTTTTCTATAAAGGATATTTTTACAAAATCTTCATCTACAGTATTGGAAATAATATTTGAAATAATATCTTCAGCAAAAGTGTAAGTAACTATAAAACATGTATATATTACTATTTGAATAAATTTAACCATACTTTCTCTCCAAGGTTTATATTTTCTAATAAAATTTTATCTTGTTCTATTTTTATTACTTTAAAATTTTTATACGTATCTTTTTCTTTAACAGTTACATTATCTAATATAGCAAATTTTATCAAATCAGATATAAATATTGCCCTTAATTTTGGTAAATTGCCTAAAACATTATTTTGTTTTAAGTTGTTATCTTTTAGCAAACTTTCTAAGCTTGGTAGATTTTTTATATTTTCTTTTTCATTTTTTCTATTTTCAATAACTAATAACCTGTAAACATCTTTGTTAATTTTAACTTCTACAATTTTAGATTGTATTTCATAAATTGTCTTTATTTTATTAAAGGTTTCATACTCCTTATAAATGGGTTGCGGATTATAAATCTTCTCTAAAATAGTTTCTGAAATAGCTCCTAAAAAAAGTAAATTAAAAATTACTATTGATATTATTATAATTAAAAACTTTAAATCATCCTTATTAATAAGAAATTTTTCAAAATTAATCTGAGTAAACATTTTCTATAGCACCAATAATTTTTATTTGAGTTTCGTTTTTATCCTTCTTTTCAATATTAATACTATTAATGAAAAAATAAGGTTGTTTTAAATTTAAAAGTGAAAATAAATATTCTAAACTATTCTTAGATAAAGAATTTGATTCTATATAAAAATCTATGTAGATACGATTATTTTCAATTTTAATATCATTTGCATTTATTGGAAATCTTTCACTTAAATTATCTAAAAGTTTTAAAATGTCATATTTTGCAGAGCTTAAGGAGGATTGTTCTAAATTAAGATTTGTTTTATTTAATGTATTAA
>JBBIPN010000122.1:0-1532 GCA_037442825.1 Sulfurihydrogenibium sp.
ATTTAAAAACAGTATTAGATAAAATGGCAAGTAATATTGCTAAAAGACCTATATTTATATTTATAGAGTTTAAATTAGTTAAATTTGATACTGATAAAACTACAGCATCAACATCAACAACACCAGAAAATAAACCAACAAAATAAATCCCTATATTACCTAAATATACCTTCATAACTTTTATAAGAAAAACAACTAAAGTGTAAACAAAAGCAAAAGTAAGGATACTTGTTATACTAAATGTTTTATTATAAAAATGTTTTCTGTCATCAATATTTAGATTATTATAAGTGTAATATCCTTTAAAAAAAACTAATTGTATAAGACTTAAAGCCAATAAAAAAGGAATCACTAAAATGGCTAAATTTATATTTAGAAGTAACATTAATGCTATGACCCTTAAATTCATAACTATCCAAGAACCAACAATTCCACTGATTAAAATGTTTTTATTTTCAAGATTTTTTGACATTATAGAAAAATTATAAGTTACAGCTGTACTTGAAATTAATCCACCAAATATACCTACGAGTAAAAGAGATTTAGAGCCTTTAAATCTTAGTAAGATGTAACCTATAAAATCTATAGTTGCTACAATAATAACCACTTTCCATATTTCTTTTAAATTAAATGCTTCATAAGGTCCCAAATTTTTATCTGGCAATATAGGAAAAACTACTGCTGTTAATATTCCAAATTTTATTAGTGTTATAACATCTTCAAAATACAAACTTTTAGCAAAATCTTCTAGCGGTTTTTTTAAAGCAAGTATTAAAGTAGTAGAAAATGTTATGAAAAGTGCAAGATAGTACTGATTAAAATATGTTAAAACACCGATAAAGAAAGTAATTAAGATAGAAATCTCTGTTGTTACACCTTTATCTTTACTGAATTCTAAATAAAAGTTTATTAATGAAAAACTTACAACTGCAATAAAAGATATATAAAGAGCACCTTCCCAGTATTTATCATAAACAAAAGAAGATAAAAAACCTAAAATAGATATAAGAGGGAAAGTTCTAATTCCAGCAAATATCTGCTCTTTTACTTTATATTCCCTTTCAAGACCAATTAAAAATCCTAATGTAAAGGAAAAAAGAATCTTATAAATTAAATCATAATTATCCATATTACTTTTTTTGAGTTTGTTCTGTAGGTATACTTTCTATAACAGACTTAGATTTTTCTATTTTTACAGTTAAATAGGACAAGGCTAATACTAAAATCAAAAATATACCACCAAGCCAGTAAGTAATTTTTGTTAATATCGTAGCAGCTGATGCACCTAAAACCGCCTTTGCAGCACCTGAACCAAATACAGCACCTATTTCAGCACCTTTTGTTTTTTGCATAAGTATAAGTAATATTAAAAGTAAAGATACAATTATAAGAGCTATGGATAAAATTCCAAGAATTATTTCCAATTTAGACCTCCAAACATTCTGTAATAATTTTATAAAACTTATCTGGTTGTAAACTTGCTGTTCCAACAAGAAAACCATCTATATGTTTTTGTTTTATAAGTTCTTTTG
>JBBIPN010000123.1:0-1497 GCA_037442825.1 Sulfurihydrogenibium sp.
ATTTCCTCCTGGAGTACTTTGAGTAGTAGTGCAGTTTTGTAAAGTGGCTGGTGTTGTTGCACCAGGATTTTCTGTACAGTAAGCTACCATATCCATTAAACATCCTCTTGCTATAGGTTCAGCATAAGAACTTACTTTTGCTTTTTGTTGGTACTTCATGTACTGTGGTATTGCTATTGATGCTAAGATAGCAATAATAGCAATAACGATGAGTAGCTCAATAAGTGTAAAACCTGCTTCTGATCTTCTAATGTTTCTCATGATATACACCTCCTAAAATTATTTACATCTATAATATTAACAAAAATTTTCAAATTTGTCAATATATTTTTATATTTTTTTTATATATAATTTTATGGTGTATAAAGTGTCTCTATTCTAACGTTAGCAGTATTTTGTGGTCCTTTTGCTTCGGAGATTATTCTGAATATATACCCTTTTCCACCTATATTTCTACTATAAGCTACACCAGTTAATTTATAGCCAGCTTGTGGTTGATAACCAATAAGACAGATATCTACATTATTATTAAATACATTATTTGTTCCTTTTAATTTATACTTTAAAGTAAAACTACAACAGTTATTTACTGAATTTTGACCATCAGGACATGGTTGAGAATCAGATATATCTAACATAGCTACAGAAGATATAGCATAGTTTATACCGCTGATAGCTGCTTCCCTTGTAGATGTGTATACTCTTAGATTTTCAGATGTTTTAAACAGTTTTGTTAATGCATAATACATCCCAGCTAGCATTAAGGTTATAGCTATAGATATTAAAACAACTGATATTAATGTTGCACCTTTTAGTTTATGTTTTTTAATGGTATATCTTTTTCTATTACTTGCCATCTGTAATATCCTCCTTCATTTACATTTTGGATAACTACACCACCACAATTTTGTGAAAATTGCGGTTCTGATTGTGATATGCTTTGTCTTCCTCCAGTTTGAAGTATCATACACATCCTAATACCTAAAAGATTTGAAATATCAGTTGGAGCTTGATCCTGGTATTGTATACCATTTTGACCTTTTACAATGTACCTTATACCAAAAGATCTAACACAATCTACTATAGGTTGAGCAATACCATTTCCCCATTTTCTCCTTAAAACATAAGTTCCTGGAGCACATCTCCTATCATCAGTAGCAGATAAATCATAACAAACTGTGCCAACTTGTCCAGCAAAAAGAACACAGTTTTTACAATCATTACAATTTGAAATGGGATTTCTCTGAAAATCAAAACATGATCTTGTAAAAATACTTAAAGGTCTATTCCTATCCATAGGACAGCGTCCCATTGTTCCATTTAAACTATCTACAGAAAGATTACCTCTACTGTCTGCAGTAGCCCAACAGTAAGAATTTATCGTAACATTTCCACTTACCGTTTGAAAACAAGAAGAATTTTGAGTTGGATTTAATGTTCCCACAGTATTAACAGCATTTTGAAGATTATTAGCTGCAACTCCAAAACCTGCAGACG
>JBBIPN010000124.1:0-1485 GCA_037442825.1 Sulfurihydrogenibium sp.
TACGTATGTTATCGCTGCTGTTAGTGTTGTCTTCCCGTGGTCTACGTGCCCTATTGTACCTACGTTTAGGTGCTCTTTCCCTCTAACAAACTTTTCTTTTGCCATCTATTCTTTACCTCCTGGTTATAAGAAGAAATTAATTTACTCCCTCGTTCAAAGCCCAAGACGGGACTTGAACCCGCGACCTCACCCTTACCAAGGGTGTGCTCTGCCGACTGAGCTACCTGGGCATAAAAACATAATAAGACGTAAAAAGACCGTCAAGTCTTTCTACGCCTCCATTTTATAAATTTTAGAGCGGGAGACGGGACTCGAACCCGCGGCCATCTGCTTGGAAGGCAGATGCTCTACCAACTGAGCTACTCCCGCATAGCCCTTTTATATGGAGAGGGACGGATTCGAACCGCCGAAGGCTTTCGCCGGGAGATTTACAGTCTCCTGCCGTTGGCCGCTTGGCTACCTCTCCATATTCAAATTTAATTAGAGCCGGCGGTGGGACTCGAACCCACGACCTGGTGATTACAAATCACCTGCTCTACCGACTGAGCTACACCGGCTTATACATTTAGGATTAATATTATAGTAAAAAAATTTTTTCTTGTCAAGTAAATTATAATATAACAAAATACTCAAAATTTATAGAAATATTATATTTTATAGTTTAAAGCTTTTAAAGTATCTTTGTTGACTTGCTTTCTCTCTTTATCAAAAAACCAGCCCCATTTATTAAAGTATTGATAAGCTGATCTCATGTGTATTTTTAACAATCTTAAATTTTTATAGGATCCTTTACTATATTCATGAATTATTTCAACTTCTGGGTAAAAAACTGTTTTATATTTAGCATGTATCCTTCTCGATAAATCTGTATCTTCCAAATACATAAAAAATCTTTCATCAAATAAACCAACATCTTTTAAAGCATCTGTCCTTAAAAGCATAAAACATCCTGATAAATAAGGGATATTCATTATTTTATCGTAACCGGTAAATCTTAATTCGTATATTTCATTTCTTTTTTCAACGAGTTTTTTAAAGAGCCCAAAGTTTATAAATCTTCTTCCAAATAAATCAAAAGGTGTAGGTAATAATTTACAAAGATATTGAACAGAGCCATCTGGATATAAAACTTTTGGCATCACTAGACCGACATCTTTATTTTGTTCTATAAATTCATATAGTTTTTCAAGTACCCCTGATTCAAAGTATACATCTGGATTTAATACGAGATGATAAGGGACACCATCTTCAATACTTTTCTTTATTGCTATATTGTGAGCTTTACCATAACCAAGATTGGCATTGTTAAAGATATATTGTATTCTATTGTCAATATATGCTAATTCTTTTAGATTATCGTTGGATGAGTTGTCAATAAGGTAGAGTTTAATATTGAGCTTTGTGTTTAAAGCACTTTTTATAGCTTTTACAAGCTGTTCTTTTGAGTTGTGATATAATACAATAGAGATGTTAATATTTGTCATT
>JBBIPN010000125.1:0-1422 GCA_037442825.1 Sulfurihydrogenibium sp.
CCATTTATAAAACATCCAGAGTATGAATACTTTTTAGAAGAACACTGGCTTTTCGAAGCTATAACAGAGACATATATACCGCTACTTATGAGATTTAAAAGATTAGAAGAACAAAAAGTTGATTTTAGAATTACTATCTCGATAACACCACCTTTAGCTTATATGCTATCTGATGAACTACTTAACGAAAAATATAAAAAATATCTTGATAAAATGATCATCTTATCGGAAAAAGAAGTAAACAGGACGAAAAACAGTGAAATTTTCCATAATTTAGCAAAATTTTATAATAATCTGTTTAACGATATTAAAAATTTCTACTATAATTTTTTAAATGAAAATGTTTTAAATGGTTATATATATTTTAAAGAGAAAGGCTTTATAGAAATAATTACATGTAATGCTACACATGGATTTTTACCACTTTTACAACCAGAAAATTTATCTGTTGAAAGGCAAATCGAGTTGGCAGTAAAAATTCATGAGAAATTTTTTGAGGAAAAACCAAAAGGTATCTGGCTTGCTGAATGTGCCTACTATGATGGATTAGATGAGATTTTAGCTAAAAATGGTATAAAATATTTCTTTTTAGATTCACATGGACTTATATATGGTAAACCATTGCCAAGGTATGGAGTATTTGCTCCTGTTTATACCCCCCATAAAGTTGCAGCCTTTGGTAGAGATCCAGAATCTTCAAAACAAGTTTGGAGTGCAAAAGAAGGATACCCTGGAGACCAAAACTATAGAGATTTTTATAGAGATATAGGATTTGATTTAGATTTTGAATATATAAAAGACTTTATAAGTCCAGATGGAATAAGAGTTTATACCGGGATTAAATATTATAGAGTAACAGGAGATGTAGATCTATCACAGAAGAAACCTTATAATCCAGAAAAAGCTCAAGAGATGACGAAAATTCATGCTGCACATTTTCATATATCAAGAGAAAAACAGATAGAATATTTATCAAAGTTTATGGATAGACTACCTTTAATAGTATCTCCTTATGATGCAGAACTTTTTGGTCATTGGTGGTTTGAAGGTCCAGATTTTTTATATAACTTGTTTAAAGAGATACATAAACACAAACAATTTAAAACTATTCTTCCATCTGAATATCTAAAAACATATCCAGAAAATCAAATAGTTAGACCTTCTCCATCTTCTTGGGGAGATAAAGGTTATTACGAAGTTTGGTTAAACGGTGAAAATGATTGGGTTTATAGATATTTACACCAAATGGAAAGAGAGTTGCAATCTTTAAAAGAAAAATATAAAAATAACAGAGCTTTAAAACAGATGGAAAGGGAACTTTTACTTGCTCAAAGTAGTGATTGGCCATTTTTAATAACAACACAAACTGCAAAAAATTATGCAATAAAAAGATTAAAAGAACATATTAGCAATTTTTATACA
>JBBIPN010000126.1:0-1411 GCA_037442825.1 Sulfurihydrogenibium sp.
AAGTAGGATGTTCTGTTATTTCTATTGGAAACATTTGAATAACTTGATTTGCCGTTATTTCTATCTCTATTTTTTGAGGTGTATATCTAATTAATCTAAAAATCATTCTAGTTTAAAGGGGAATGGTGTATCCCCCTATATTTTTCACTCTTTTAAAGCTTCATAAACATGTCCAACTAATTCTTCAGATGGTTTCAATGTTTTCTTACCAGGTTCCCATTTAGCTGGACAAGCTTCATCTGGATGAGACATTAAGTACGCGTTTGCTTTCATCTTTCTTACAAGTTCGTCAGCATTTCTACCAACGTTGTAGAAGTTTACTTCTGAAGATACAAGTTTTCCTTCTGGGTTGATAATAAATGTTCCTCTCAATGCTAAACCAGTAGCACAGTCATAAACACCAAACATTCTTGAAACTTTACCTGTAGGATCTGCACCCATTGAATATTTTACATTTTCAAGTAATTTCTCATCTCTTTGCCATGCTAAATGAACAAATTTTGTATCTGTTGAAACAGAAATAACTTCTGCACCAAGTTTTTTAAGTTCTTCATACTTTTCAGCTAAATCAGCTAATTCTGTAGGACAAACAAATGTAAAGTCAGCAGGGTAGAAAAATAAAATTGTCCACTTTCCTTCTTTTTTTGCATCAGCTAATGAGAATTTTCCAAACTTTCCTGTAGAAGGGTCATAAGTTTCCATTTCAAAATCTGGTACTTGTTGACCTACTAAAACAACTTTTTCTTCCATAACCACACCTCCTTAAAAGATTTAAAATTAATAATAACAATTACTAATTATATATAAAATGACTTTTATCATCAAAAATTAAATATAGATATATAAAAAGATTTTTGCAACAATTTTTGGGTTTTTGCATATATGCGAAGGTTCTAAAATATTTTTTAATGTAAAATTAATATTTTAAAACTGGCACAATTTTTGATTAAAAACATTAGTGTAATCTTAAAAGTTTGTAATTGATTTTTATATTAGAATAGGCTAAATTATTGATCTGAAAAATTTTATTAGGAGGTAATAACATGAAAAAATTAGCACTTGCAACACTCTCAGCTTTCGTATTAGCTGCAGGTTCTTTTGCAGCAGATGGAAAGGCTCTTTTCCAGCAAAAAGGATGTACAGCATGCCACCAAGCAGCTGCTGATACAGTTGGACCATCTTTAAAGAAAATTGCAACTGCATACGCTGGAAAAGAAGCTAATTTAATAAAATTCTTAAAAGGTGAAGGAAAAGCAGTAGTTGATCCAGCTAAAGAAGCTTTAATGAAACCACAACTTAATACAACAAAAGCTATGAAAGAGGATGAATTAAAAGCTTTAGCACAATTTATTTTATCTAATAAGTAATTAATCCTTAATCCAATAAAGGGGCTTTTTGCCCCTTTTTAAAG
>JBBIPN010000127.1:0-1318 GCA_037442825.1 Sulfurihydrogenibium sp.
TCCATAAGCTTGAACAGGTGGAAGCTGAACATCTGTAAGTGTATAGTTTATATTAAACTCATCACCTTTTTTAACCTTTATATCAAATGTATCTTTATAAACATCTTTTTCTACTGTTACTTTATGTAAACCTTCATCTACTTCTACATCTTTTGGAAAATTACCAACTTCTTTACCATCTATATAAAACTTAGCATCTGAATAGTTAGTATTAAAATGTAAAACAGCTTTTGTTAGATTTACAAATAGAGATGTTGTTTTACCATACTCTATAACCACTTTCCTTGATGTCCCAACTTCTTTTAATTTAAAAATAATAAGATGTTTGCCTACTGGTAAATATTCTTGGAAAGGTGTTGTACCTATATAATCTCTACCTTCCATAACAATAGTACCTTGAGGTAAACTATCAGCTTTCAACAAACCTGTAGGTTTTGGATTAAAAGAGAGTTTTGTTTGTTTGTCATAGTATACCCAAACGCTTTTTTGTGTATCTCTATCAAACTCAGATGTAGCTACTGTAATATCATACTTTCCTTCCTTTAGCTCCAAAACTAAAGGCGTTTTTCCAACCGGTTTTCCATTGATATAAACATCAGCATTTTTTGGGTTATCAATGGACAACTTTCCTTTTCCTTCACAACTGGAAAGTAATATACTTGAGATAAACACGAGAAAAGCTAAAAAAATACCTCTCTTCATAAACACACCTCTCTATATTTAGTTAGCATTTACTAACATTATTATAATTAAAAAATTTGATTTTTGTCATAAAAATTTTAAATATTATAAAGCTTTATTTAACTTTATGTAAAAGTAAATTATGCTATAATGCTAAAGAAATAACAATAAATAAAAAGGGACAGCATATGATAGAGATAGATTTCTCAAACACAACAGCAGAAATTATTGGGGGAAAAGATGGGATTTTAATTGAAGAGATAGAGTCATTAGAAAAAGTTATAAAAGAAATTCATGATATAATTAAATTAGAAAGAGATAATAGATTTTACTTTACAAACCTTCCTTATCAAGATACAAAACATATAAAAGCGTTAGCATCAGAAATAAAGAAAAATTTTGATTATTTTGTAGTTATTGGAATTGGCGGATCTGCCCTTGGAAATCAGATGACACATGAAGCTATCAATGGTTTTAACTACAACTATTTTAACTATCCAAAATTTTACATAATGGACAATGTAGACCCGGAAAAAATAGGTAGTATTTTTAATGTTATAGATGTTAGAAAAACAATGTTTAACGTTATTACAAAATCAGGCTCTACAGTAGAAACTATAGCTAACTTTTCTATCGT
>JBBIPN010000128.1:0-1289 GCA_037442825.1 Sulfurihydrogenibium sp.
TAATCCATTCTATCTGTGTAAGGAATAAACTGTTGCCAGTTTACATTCTCTCCAAGTTTTTCTACACCTCTATGGAGTTGACCGATAATGATATCACACTGTTTAACATACTCACCGTCAAGGTCAAATAAAAACCATATTGTTCCATGAGTACCAGGATGTAATGGTCCCCAGTTTAACACTATCTGTGATGTTTTTACTGGTATTCTCCTTTTTTGTGTAATTTCAAGGTCTTCCATAGTAGGTAAAGCAGTATGCATTCTATCGTAATTAAATAAGCCTTCTAAACTTTCCCCCCTTAATGTTTCATTTAAAGAAGGAAGTTCTGTATCTTTTATACCTTCAAGTGGAAAATCTTTTCTTAATGGATGATAAGGGTATGTTTCCCAGAGAAGCATTCTAACAAGGTTTTTATGACCTTCAAACTTTATACCAAACATATCATAAGCTTCTCTTTCGGCCCATTTAGCACCTTTCCAAAGTGTTATTAACGTAGGTAACGTTTCATCTTCAGCCCATGCTTTAATAATGATTCTTTCTTGATTTTTAGGGGAGAAGAGTACTACAACACCTTGAAATCTTGGATTTTCTTTTTCTCCGTGGTCTATTATAGTTAAATCTATAAACATTTTAAAACTATACTCAGGATCTTCTTTTAAAAACTTAAGAAACTCGATAAGTTTATCTTTTGGAACTTCAACGGATACTGAAGATTTACCTTCATTTACTTTCAAATAGCTAAATCTCTCTTCCAACCTTTTAGCTTTATCTAAACTTATCCAAGACATTCTTTCTGCCTCTCCACTTATTAAAACATTGTTATAAAATCATAACCTTTTTTTTAAATTTTATCAAGTGTTTATAATCTTTTGATAATTTCTTCAGTCATTTCTACAGTATTAACTTTCTGAGTTCCTGGTGACCATATGTCACCTGTTCTATATCCATCTTGAAGTACTTTTTCAATAGCGTTTTCTATATCTTTAGCAGCTTCTGTTAATTTGCATGTTATATCAAGCATCATTGCGGCAGATAATATTGTAGCTATTGGGTTTGCTACACCTTTTCCAGCTATATCTGGAGCAGAACCATGTATAGGTTCGTAAAATGCATACCTTTCTCCAACACTTGCAGAAGGAAGCATTCCTAAGCTTCCTGTTAAAGCACCTGCTTCATCAGAGATTATATCTCCAAATATGTTTCCAGTAACTATCACATCAAAATCCTTAGGTCTTCTTATTAGCTGCATTGCACAGTTGTCTACATACATATGTTCAAGTTCTACATCT
>JBBIPN010000129.1:0-1231 GCA_037442825.1 Sulfurihydrogenibium sp.
TCATCTTTAATCCTCACATTACTCAATTATTTTAGTAACAACACCAGCACCTACTGTTCTACCACCTTCCCTGATAGCAAATCTCATCTGATCTTCCATCGCTACCGGTACCATCAACTCTACTGTTAACTCTACGTTGTCCCCTGGCATTACCATCTCTTGACCCTCTGGTAACTCTACTACTGTACCTGTTATGTCCGCTGTCCTTATGTAAAATTGTGGCCTGTACCCTAAAAAGAATGGTGTGTGCCTTCCGCCTTCTTCTTTGCTTAGTACATACACTTGTGCCTTGAATTTCTTGTGTGGTGTTATTGTACCTGGTTTCGCTAATACTTGCCCTCTCTCTACTTCGTCTTTTGTTATACCTCTTAGTAATACACCTACGTTGTCCCCAGCTATCGCTTCGTCTAATTGTTTCCTGAACATCTCTATACCTGTTACTACTGTCTTCCTCTTCTCCTCTGATAAACCTACTATCTCTACTTCGTCCCCTACTTTTAGTGTACCTCTCTCTACTCTACCTGTTACTACTGTACCTCTTCCTGTTATCGTAAATACGTCCTCTACTGCCATTAAAAATGGTTTGTCTGTCTCCCTCGGTGGTGTTGGTATGTATTCGTCCATAGCTTTTAGTAATTCTTCTACTGATGATACCCATTTTGGATCGTCGTTTAGTGCCCCTAATGCTGACCCTCTTATTACTGGTACTTCATCACCTGGAAAGTCGTATTTGCTTAATAGCTCCCTTACTTCCATCTCTACTAAGTCTATTAGTTCTGGATCGTCTACCATGTCGCATTTGTTTAAAAATACTACTATGTATGGTACGTTTACTTGTCTTGCTAGTAGTACGTGCTCCCTTGTCTGTGGCATTGGCCCGTCTGCTGCTGATACTACTAATATAGCTCCGTCCATCTGTGCAGCACCTGTTATCATGTTCTTGATGTAGTCTGCGTGCCCTGGACAGTCTACGTGTGCGTAGTGTCTTTTCTCTGTCTCGTACTCTACGTGTGTGATGTTTATTGTAATACCTCTTTCTCTCTCTTCTGGAGCTTTGTCTATATCCCCGTATCCTATAAATTTAGCTAATCCTCTCTTGCTTTGTACGTATGTTATCGCTGCTGTTAGTGTTGTCTTCCCGTGGTCTACGTGCCCTATTGTACCTACGTTTAGGTGCTCTTTCCCTCTAACAAACTTTTCTTTTGCCATCTATTCTTTACCTCCTGGTTAT
>JBBIPN010000130.1:0-1224 GCA_037442825.1 Sulfurihydrogenibium sp.
ACACCTAAAAGTATATTAATACCTTTTTCTATCTCACCTACAATTTTATCATCAACTTCTACATAAGATTTTAAAACTCTTTGGATAATGGCTATCATCTTTTTACTATTCCATAGAAAAGCTCAGATATAAGCTGTTCTGGATCGTTTATTATTTTTCCTTCTCTTTTTTCCATAACATATGCAAAAACTTTTGCTTGGATCAAACCTACAAATAACATAGCAGTTTCATAAGGATCTATATCTTCTCTTATAAACCCTTCCTTTTGACCTTTTATTAAAATTTTAGATAACTTCTTTTTATAACTCTTTACAAAATTATGTAAAGTATCAAAGAACTTTTTATTTTCTGATCTACTAAACTCAAAACAAAGTATCGGAACAGCTCCTTTTGTCTCTTCCAAAACTTTAATATGTTCTCTCATTACTTGTTTTAATGTATCTTCTACACTTAATCCCATAGCAACAGCTCTGTCTACACTTTGAGAACATTTAGAAATATACCTGTTTATTATCTCAAGAATAATACTATCAAGAGACGGAAAATGTTTATATATAGCAGCATCAGTTACACCAACTTTTTCAGCTATATTTTTAGCTGTAAACCTTCTTATACCTTCTTTAACAATTATTTCTGCTCCAACAAAAATTATCTTTTCCTTAGTAGATAAATCTTCCATATAAACCTCCTTACATAACTATCATATTGCAAAATTCATTTATACTCACTGAAGATCCAGCAGCATTTCTATGGCCGCCACCGTGTAACAATTTTGCTAAATCTAAAGCAGAAGGATTATGGTTATCAAGACTTCTAAAACTAAGCTTTACAAAATCTCCATTTATAGAAAACAGACAAACTGCTTCGTTGTATTTTATAGATAAAAAGTTTCCTATCTCTGATTGGAAAAGTCTAGTATTAAAAGCTCTAACTGTATAATTTCCAATTCTAATATACAAATCTTTAGCTTTTTCTACAAATGTATTTATGATATATGATGAGTACATGTTTATTATTTTACCTTTCTCTATAATGTCAGATATATCTTCATCTAAAAGATTCTTTATATCTTCTGGTTTGTTTGTAAAAAGGAAAAGATAATCATTTACATACTTTGTTAAATCACCATATTCCCATTTCCAGATATCTTTATCTTCTACATATTTAACTATATCAGGCATATTATCACCAAAAAGATACTGCCATGTTATAGAAGCTCCAGAT
>JBBIPN010000131.1:0-1169 GCA_037442825.1 Sulfurihydrogenibium sp.
ATATCTGGTAAATTTGGATAATAAAGGAGGAATTAGATGTTAATACAACCAAGGTTAGAAGAAATAAGAGAAAAATTACTAAAAATGGCAGAAATTGCAGAAAATATGGTAGATTACGCTGTAAAATCTATAATAGAACATAATCCAGAATACTTAAAATATGTAGAGCAACACGAAGATATTTTAGATAAAATGGAAGTTGAAAATGAATCTTTAATAATAACTACTATGGCAAGATATCAACCAGAGGCAAAACATTTAAGAATGCTCGCTATGGACCTTTTTGTAAACAGAGATTTAGAGAGAATAGGAGACCATGCTGAAAACATAAAAGAACATGCTGAATCTATAATTTCAAAACCAAAACTAAAAGAATATGTAGATTTACCAATGATTACAGAATTAGCAATAAAGATGTTAAAAGATTCTATAAAATCTTTTGCAGAAGGAGATACAGATTTAGCAAGAGATGTAATAAAAAGAGATGATAAAATAGATAAATTGGAAGAGCAAATTATAAGAGAACTTTATACCTACATGGTAGAAGACCCATCAAAAATAAAGGTAGGTTTAAGACTTATAGATGTTGTAAAAAACATAGAGAGAGTAGCTGATATAGCAACAAACTTAGCTGAAGAAGTTATATATATGAAAGAAGGAAAAATGTTGAGGCATCAGGAAGTAGATGAAACAAATTGACCATGATATATTAATAACATTTTTAGACTATTTAAAAGAAGGTATTATAATTGTTGATAAAGACAAAAATATAGAGTTTGTAAACAGATATGCAACAAAGTTTTTAAACAGTAAGGATTTTATAGGAAAAAATTTTAAGCAAGTTATAAACGATAACTATCTATATTCAATAATCTCTCACGATTATGATAAAGATACAAAAATAGAAGTTAATATTGAAGACAGAAAGTATGTTGTTAACATATACCATATTAAAGATAAAAAAATAATACATCTACAAGATATTACACCTTTTGAGCTTTACAAACAAGCAAAAAAAGACTTTGTATCAAATGTATCCCATGAGTTAAAGACACCTATATCTGTTTTAAAATCTGTTATGGAAACAATTGAAAATGAAGTTAAAAATGGAAATATTAATAAATTTATAGATATGGCAAAAAAACGAATAAATCAGATGGATATGTTGA
>JBBIPN010000132.1:0-1146 GCA_037442825.1 Sulfurihydrogenibium sp.
ATTTTTTAAATAAAATCTACCTTGAACCAATTCACCAATTGCGACTGCTAAAGCTGATGATACATCTAAAACTACTTCATTTCTTGAAGTTATCATTGTTATTGATTTTGCAATATCGCTTGCTCTATAGGGGTCTTTGTAAAAGTACAATCCTATAGGTATAGCAACAAGGCAGTGATCTATAGTGGAACCTGTTAAATTTGTCTCTTCTCCTTCTATAAAAGAATCTATTGCAGATAAAAATGTTGGATCTATATAAGTATGAATCTCACTTTTTTTTCTCCATTGTATATACTTTTCTACAATATCCTTAGAATCTATCATTTTTCTTTCTACAATTGAGTTAGCAATGATTTTGATAATTTCAAACTCACTTGTATTTTCTCCTGGTCTTAAAAAATAGGATGGTGAAGATGGATGAGGAATCATTAGATCTTTAACTGGTTCTCCGTAAAACTCTATAACATCATCTATAGGTAGTTCTTCAACCATCATACCTAAACTATCACCAATAGCAGCTCCTAAAAATGCTCCTATAAATCTATCTTTCATTATTATTGTCCTTCGGGTCTTAATGTTGGGAAAAGTATAACTTCTCTGATTGAAATACTATCTGTAAGCATCATTACAAGTCTATCTATACCGATTCCTTCGCCAGCAGTAGGTGGTAGTCCATACTCTAATGCAGTTAAAAATGTTTCATCAACATCCATAGCTTCTTCATCGCCCATCTCTTTTTCTCTAATTTGCTGTATAAATCTTTCTCTTTGATCTATTGGATCATTTAACTCTGTGTACGCATTTGCCAACTCTTGTTTATTAATAATAAGTTCGAATCTTTCAACTAAATCTGGGTCGTTTCTATGGGTTTTAGCTAAAGGAGATAAAATTTTTGGAAAGTCTATTACAAATGTCGGTTGAATAAGTTCTTCTTCAACAAAATGTTCAAACAGTTTATCAATTATTTTTAAATGTGTTAAGGTTTCGGCTTTTGGTATTCCAACTTCTTTAGCAAATCTTTTAGCTTTTTCATAATCGAGGAAAAATTCTTTATCTTTTCCTGTTTTTTCTTTAAGTATGTCAAAGAATGCTACTTTTCTAAAAGGTTTTTCAAAATCAAGTTCAACATTATCCCATTTAATTTTT
>JBBIPN010000133.1:0-1050 GCA_037442825.1 Sulfurihydrogenibium sp.
CTCATATTTACACCTCCTGTATTTTTTCAAAAAAAGCCAACTGCCCCTTTTTTAATACGATAAGGAAAGCAGTTGGATTGGCAGCAGCAATCTTAAAACTCTAATTGTAATCTTGCAAATATTTCATAAATAGAGTCTTTAATATTTCCTTGGTATTCAATATTTCCTTGGTATATATTTTTTCCAGCATCTCCAAGACCTGCAATAGCTCCACCAAACTCAAGATTCATATGCTTTCCAACAGCAGTATTTACAGTAACTCCTGATTCAACTCCAATATCCTTACCTACGTTAAGACCTCCGGGAGTAATCATATCTTGGTTAGAACTAAACCAACCTACTATACCTTGAACTGAAACCTTGTTTGTTACTGGAACATCAACTTTTGCTTGTAAAGTTGTTAAACCGTACCCTTTATTACCAGGTTCAAGTCCATAGTCGTTTACATCAGATGGTCCATGAGGTGTAAAGATATAAGTATATGCCCAGTAACCACCAGTTCCTAAAATACCATGTACAGTTTGGAAACCTGTACCGTTATTTTTACCTGAAGAATAAATACCTAAAAGACCTAAAGATGCTGGTCCTAACTTTGTAGATCCTTCAAGTCTTGCAAGCCAACCGTCCGTGCTATTAACATCTATTTTCCCAGTGTTATACAAAAGAGCTCCATGAATTGAGACAGGATCAAGTTTTAAAGTAGCTGTAGGACCTATCCAAGTTTGGTTTAGATTAACAAAATCAGCTGGGCCACAACCATTTGGGTAATTTGGGTTTGAAGGCAAACAGATTTTTCCATAAGTTCCATAGTAGTGTATTCCAGCGTCTATATTGCCAAACTTTGAATTTAAATCAAGTACTAAGAAATGTTGATCTTTGTCTCCAGCAAGTGTATTTCTATAAAATGCTCCTTCAACTAATGCAACATAAGCAGTTCTAAAACCAACTTCTCCCACTTTTCCAGCATATGCGATACCACCTATATTTAAATCCCAATCTGCAGAAAATAGCATTTGATCTACTTCATCATTAGCTGGAAGAATACCAGCA
>JBBIPN010000134.1:0-5995 GCA_037442825.1 Sulfurihydrogenibium sp.
AGTAACACGTAGCTAACCTACCCATAGGTGGGGGATAACTTTCCGAAAGGGGAGCTAATACCCCATAAAGAGGAGACTCCAAAGCCGCGAGGTGCCTATGGATGGGGCTGCGTTCCATCAGCTAGTTGGTGAGGTAAGAGCTCACCAAGGCTACGACGGGTAACCGGTCTGAGAGGATGACCGGTCACAGTGGGACTGAGACACGGCCCGCACCCCTACGGGGGGCAGCAGTGGGGAATATTGGGCAATGGCCGGAAGGCTGACCCAGCAACGCCGCGTGGTGGAGGAAGCCCTTCGGGGTGTAAACACCTTTTCTGGGGGAAGATAATGACGGTACCCCAGGAATAAGGGACGGCTAACTACGTGCCAGCAGCCGCGGTAATACGTAGGTCCCGAACGTTGCGCGAATTTACTGGGCGTAAAGGGTCCGTAGGCGGTCTAGTAAGTGATTGGTGAAATTTCACGGCTCAACCGTGAGACTGCCTTTCAAACTGCTAGACTTGAGGCAGGGAGAGGTCGGCGGAATTCCCGGTGTAGCGGTGAAATGCGTAGATATCGGGAGGAACACCAGTGGCGAAGGCGGCCGACTGGAACTGACCTAACGCTGAGGGACGAAAGCTAGGGGAGCAAACCGGATTAGATACCCGGGTAGTCCTAGCTGTAAACGATGGATGCTAGATGTGACCTACGAAAGTAGGTTGTATCGCAAGCTAACGCGTTAAGCATCCCGCCTGGGGAGTACGGCCGCAAGGTTGAAACTCAAAGGAATTGACGGGGACCCGCACAACCGGTGGAGCGTCTGGTTTAATTCGATGCTAACCGAAAAACCTCACCAGGGTTTGACATGCGGTGTGTCGGGTATGAAAGTATCCTAGCCCATAGTTAAACTATGGGCGCGCCGCACAGGTGGTGCATGGTCGTCGTCAGCTCGTGTCGTGAGATGTTGGGTTAAGTCCCGCAACGAGCGCAACCCTTATTCTGTGTTACCAGCGGG
Source organism: Sulfurihydrogenibium sp. (assembly GCA_037442825.1). Classification (GTDB taxonomy): domain Bacteria; phylum Aquificota; class Aquificia; order Aquificales; family Hydrogenothermaceae; genus Sulfurihydrogenibium. The sequence goes on from JBBIPN010000134.1 coordinate 995, forward strand.
TGAAGCCGGGTACTCACAGGAGACTGCCGGCGATAAGCCGGAGGAAGGAGGGGATGACGTCAGATCAGTATGCCCTTTATGCCCTGGGCTACACAGGCGCTACAGTGGCAAGGACAATGGGAGGCGACACTGTAAAGTGGAGCAAATCCCCCAAACCTTGTCGTGGTGCAGATTGAGGGTTGCAACTCACCCTCATGAAGGCGGAATCGGTAGTAATGGCGAATCAGCAATGTCGCCGTGAATACGTTCCCGGGTCTTGTACACACCGCCCGTCACGCCATGGGAGTTAGGTTCATCGGAAGTCCCCGAGCTAACCGCGAGGGGGCAGGGGCCGATGATGGGCCTGATGACTGGGGCGAAGTCGTAACAAGGTAGCCCTAGGGGAACCTGGGGCTGGATCACCTCCTTTATAGGGAAAACCTATACAATTAAAGAAGAAGAAGACAAGGATCAAAAGAACCTGCTTACCTAGATAGCTTCCTTTCTAATTTGCTAAGGGCCTTTAGCTCAGGCGGTTAGAGCGTACCCCTGATAAGGGTAAGGTCAGTGGTTCAAGTCCACTAAGGCCCATAGAACTGGGGACGTAGCTCAGCTGGGAGAGCATCTGCTTTGCACGCAGAGGGTCAGGGGTTCAAGTCCCCTCGTCTCCATAGAAGAAAAGAGAGAACTTGACAATAGAATAGGTTAGTAGGATGTAGGTAGTAAAAAAGGTCAAGCTGCTAAGGGTTCATGGTGGATGCCTCGGCAGTCAGAAGGGAAGAAGGGCGTAGCAAGCTGCGATAAGCCACGGGGAGCCGCAAGCAAGCAAAGATCCGTGGATTCCCGAATGGGGAAACCCAGCTGGAGAAATCCAGCTATCCTCGCAAGAGGAGCCTAACCCGGCGAAGTAAAACCTTTTAGTAGCCGGAGGAAAAGAAATCGAAAGAGATTCCCTAAGTAGCGGCGAGCGAACAGGGAGAAGCCCAAACCAGTGTAGTGCCATGGTGGTAGCCTTAGCTACACTGGGGTAGCGGGGAAGTAACGGAAGAAGCTACCACTTCTTCAGGGAGTTACAAAATCAGCAGTTAGCAGAAGCAGTTAGGAAACTGCGCCACAGAAGGTGAAAGCCCCGTATGCAAAAACTACTGATCTCCCCGGTTACTTACCCCAAGTACCACTGCCCCCGTGAAAGGTAGTGGGAATCAACCCAGACCACTGGGTAAGGCTAAATATTACTGACTGACCAATAGCGCATAGTACCGCGAGGGAAAGGTGAAAAGAACTCCGGAAGGAGAGTGAAAAAGAACCTGAAACCATGGATCTACAAACCAGTGGAAGGACTATTAAAAAGTCCAACTGCGTGCCTCTTGGAAAATGAGCCAGGGAGTTGCGGTATGCGGCAAGCTTAAGCCGATAGGCGAAGGCGTAGGGAAACCAAGTCCGAACAGGGCGACACAGTCGCATGCTGCAGACGCGAAGCGGAACGATCTATCCATGCCCAAGGTGAAGGACGGGTAACACCGTCTGGAGGCCTGAACCAATCGGTGCTGCAACACAGTTGGATGAGGTGTGGATAGGGGTGAAAAGCCAATCGCGTTCTGTTATAGCTCGTTCTCCCCGAAATGCATCGACGTGCAGCGTCAAGCATTCCTCCTAGGAGGTAGAGATACTGATTGGGCTAGGGCCCCGAAAGGGGTACCGAACCCAACCAAACTCCGAATGCCCAGGAAGGTAGCTTGGCAGTGAGACTGCGGGGGATCAGCTCCGTAGTCGAGAGGGAAACAACCCAGACCGTCAGCTAAGGTCCCAAAGTACATGCTAAGTGGAGAAGGATGTAAAGTCTCAAAGACAGCGAGGAGGTTGGCTTAGAGGCAGCCATCCTTTAAAGAGTGCGTAACAGCTCACTCGTCGAGAGACTTTGCGCCGAAAATTTAACGGGGCTAAGCATGTCACCGAAGCTACGGGATTGCCGTAAAGCAATCGGTAGGGGAGCGTATCCAGCGGGAAGAAGTACCACAGGAATGAGGTATGGACTACTGGATAGTGAGAATCCTGGTATAAGTAGCAGCGAAGACAGGTGAGAAACCTGTCCGCCGGAACTCCAAGGATTCCAATCCAATGAAAATCAGGATTGGGTTAGTCGGGACCCTAAGGTGAGGGCGAAAGCAGTAGCCGATGGGAAGCAGGTTAATATTCCTGCACCGGTTATCTGGAGATCAAGGCATGACGCAGTAGGATAGCCTCAAGGGAGATACGGATTGCTCCCACCAAGCGATCGAGGGTGAGGAATAGGCAAATCCGTTCCTCAAACAACCTGAGACGTGAAGGGGAGGTTACCGAAAGGTAACCAACTGAGGTAACTTCAGACTGCCAAGAAACAATGTCGTGATCGATGAAAGATAGCCGACCGTACCGGAAACCGACACAGGTGGAGTGGGTTAGCAGCCTAAGGCGATCGGGGTAACTCTCCTCAAGGAACTCGGCAAACTGACCCCGTACCTTCGGAATAAGGGGTGCCTGCTACAAAGCAGGCCGCAGATACCAGGTCCAGGCGACTGTTTACCAAAAACACAGCACTGCGCAAACTCGAAAGAGGACGTATGCGGTGTGAAACCTGCCCAGTGCCCGTAGGTTAAGGGGAGGGGTGCAAGCCCCGAACCGAAGCCCGGGTAAACGGCGGCCGTAACTATAACGGTCCTATGGTAGCGAAATTCCTTGTCGGGTAAGTTCCGACCTGCATGAATGGTCCAACGATCTGGACGCTGTCTCGAGGAGAGTCCCGGTGAAATTGTAGTGCCGGTCAAGATTCCGGCTACCTGCGGCAGGACGGAAAGACCCTGTGAAGCTTTACTGTACCCTGACACTGTTTGCCTGCGCATTCTGCGCAGGATAGGTGGGAGGCAGAGAAATGCACCTTTCGGGGTGCATAGAGCCATCGGTGAGATACCACCCTGGATGCGTGGGTAAACTAACCTAGCTGTGTAAGCCACAGCAGGGACAATGTCAGGCGGGCAGTTTGACTGGGGCGGTCGCCTCCTAAAAGGTAACGGAGGCGCCCAAAGGTACCCTCAGGTGGGTCGGAAATCCACCGTTAGAGTGCAAAGGCATAAGGGTGTCTGACTGCGAGACTGACAAGTCGAGCAGATGCGAAAGCAGGGCTTAGTGACCCGCATGTACCGAGTGGAAGGGCATGCGATCAGCGGATAAAAGCTACTCCGGGGATAACAGGCTAATCCCGCCCAAGAGCCCATATCGACGGCGGGGTTTGGCACCTCGATGTCGGCTCGTCGCATCCTGGGGCTGAAGTAGGTCCCAAGGGTTGGGCTGTTCGCCCATTAAAGCGGCACGCGAGCTGGGTTCAGAACGTCGTGAGACAGTTCGGTCCCTATCCGCCGCAGGCGCAGGATACTTGAGAGGAGCCATCCTTAGTACGAGAGGACCGGGATGGGGTAGGCTCTGGTGTACCAGTTGTTTTCCAAGAGCAGCGCTGGGTAGCCATCCTACTACGGGATAAGCGCTGAAAGCATCTAAGCGTGAAGCCCACCTCAAGATAAGGTATCCCTGAAGGGCCGTGGGAGACTACCACGTAGATAGGCTGCAGGTGGAAGCTCGGTGACGGGTGTAGCCAAGCAGTACTAATTGCCCGTATGGCTTGACCTTTTACTACTTACAAATCTACTAACCTGTTATATTGTCATAATCCTGGTGTCCATAGCGGTGGGGAAACACCCGGCAACCATTTCGAACCCGGCAGTTAAGCCCACCAGCGCCCATGATACTGATCGGGAGACCGATCGGGAAAGTAGGTCGACGCCAGGACTTTTATCTATCTATCCCCATCTTCCTTAACTTTCTCTACATTGAAAATCTTTAAATAAATTTCTATAATATCTTTACCTATTAATAATTGGAGTTGTAATGGAGAAAAAGGAATCTTTAGAGTTGAAACCTTCTATATCGTGTTCTTGTGGACCTTTATCGTTATCTGAAGAAAAAAATGCAGAATGTTATCAATGTGGTATTCCAATTACTGGTAAACCTTTAAAGTTTGAAATAAATGGTAAAATGGAAGATTTCTGTTGCTTTGGTTGTTATCTTATAAATAAAACTACTGGTTTAAGAGGAGAGGAAGGTACAGCATTAGCTTTTTTAGGAAAGTTTGGTTTTGGTTATTTCTTAGCTATGTTGGTAATGATGTTAAGTACATATATTTATGGTTCTCACTTTGTAGATCCAAATGATAAAGAGATGCAAATTTTCACTAGTTTTATAAAGTATGTTATTTTGATTCTTTCTACCCCTGTTATGATTCTTTTAGGATTTCCTATATTAAAAAATTCATTTTCAAAGGAAAATATACTGAATTTTAACACAGATACACTTATTGCTATTGGTTCTTTTTCTGCTTATTTTTTATCTGTTTATTCAGTACTAACTGGTAAAAATGCAATTTACTTTGAAACTGCAACGATGATTTTAGTTTTAGTAACATTTGGAAGATATTTAGAAACTTCTTCAAGAGTTAAAGCATCTAATTTTATGAAAAAACTTTTAGATTTATCAGCTAAAAAAGCTATAGTAATAAAAGATGGAAATGAGATAGAAGTCCCTGTAGAAGATATCAGAGTTGGTGATATTGTTAAAGTATTACCAGGAGATAAAGTCTCTGCTGATGGTGTTATATTAGAAGGTATTGGTCATTTAGATGAATCTATATTAACAGGAGAAATTAATCCAGTTTTAAAAAAAGAGGAAGATTTACTTTATTCTGGTACTGTAGTTCTTGATGGAACTTTTAAAATTTTAGTTGATAAGCCTCAATCTCAATGGACATTGAATCGTTTTATAGAGATAATGAAAGAGATAAGAAATACAAAAGCACCTATAAACCGTTTAGCTGATAAAATAGCATTTTACTTTTTACCAATAGTATTTATTTTATCTCTCTCATCTTTTATATACTGGTTTTATGTTTCTGGTTTTGAAAAAGCTTTGATTGTTTTTTTATCTGTTTTACTTATA
>JBBIPN010000135.1:0-2740 GCA_037442825.1 Sulfurihydrogenibium sp.
TGCTTTAAATATCGTTAGACAACTTTCAGACCTAACAGATGAGATAATAAAAGAATTTGCAAAAATATCATTTCCAGATTTATCTAAAATCTGTATAGTAGTGTTAGGTGGATATGGTAGAAGAGAGCTTTGCTTTAAATCTGATATAGATATATCCATTGTATACGATACAGATGATATAGAAAGTTTAAAAATAGGTATTGAAAATTTTTATTACTGTCTACTTGATTTAAAAAGTGATATAGGTTTTTCACCAAGAAATATAAAAGTTTTCTTAAATTTATCAAAAGAAGATTTAACAATAGCTACAGCTCTTTTACAGGGAAGATTTTTATGTGGGAATGAAGATATATATAAAACCCTTACAAATAAATTTAAAAAACTTATAAAAGCAAAAAGAAAAGCATACATAGATGCTACCTTGAAATCAAGAAAAGTTAGATACAGTAACACAGGTAGCAGTATATACCTTATGGAGCCACACGTTAAAGAAGGGGAAGGAGGATTAAGAGATTTTCATGAAGTATTTTGGATAGCAAAAGTTTTAGATGACGTTAGTGATTATAGATATTTCGTTGAGAAAAATATAATATTAGAAGAAGAATATATAGAGCTTATGAATGCTTATGATTTTTTACTTAGAATAAGAAATCAGATGCATTTACTTTGTAATAAAAAATGCGATGTCTTAACATTTCCTCTTCAAGAGGAAGTAAGTAAAAAACTTGGATTTGCACCTATCAATGCAGATTATGAAACATTAAGAGAAAGTGTAGAAAAAATGATGAGGCTTTACTATTTAAACGCAAAGATAATAAACAATATTACAAACAGAATTTTAAAAAATTTAATTGAAAAATCTTCTAGTTTTGAAGAGTATATTCCAATAGATGATATATTTATTAGAACATCTTCAGAGATAGATGTGTTAAATGTTAAAAAATTTGAAAAAAATCCAGAACTAAATATTTTGAAAACTTTTAAATACTATAAAAATTTTGCTTTAAATTTTTCATCAAATCTTGAATATCTACTTAGAAAAAATGAAAGATACTTAAAAGGTAAACAGTTAACAGACGATTTAAAAGCAATAGTTAAAGAAATATTTTCTTCTATATCAAATTTACCTAAAACACTTAAGAAGATGCAGGATTTTTATGTTCTTGATGATTTGATAGAAGAGTTTGGATATCAAAGATGTCATTTTCAGTATGACCATTACCATAAATACACAACAGATGCACATGCTATTAAAGCATTAGAGGAGTTAGAAAATCTCCCAAAAATAGATAATCTGCAAAAGATAAAGATATATGAAATATATAAATACATTGAAAGAAAAGATTTATTGATTTGGTCAATTTTCCTACACGATATTGGAAAAGGACATAAAGCTGATCACAGTATACTTGGGGCTGAGATAGTTTGGAACATTTTAGGGAAATTTGAGTACCCAACTAAAGATATAGAGTTAGTAAGCTTTCTTGTAAAACACCATCTTGATATGGCACATATATCACAAAGAAGAAACTTACATGAACCTAAGGTTATAGAAGAGTTCGCAAAAATAGTAAAAAATAAACAGATTTTAAATATGTTAACAGTCCTTACATGGTGCGATGCAAATGCTGTTGGTAAAGGAGCATGGAATGATTGGAAATTTGCTCTTTTAATAGAGTTATACAACAAAACTTTAGAATACTGGGAAGAATCTACTGAAAATTTATCAGAGAAACAATACAAAGAAAAAATAGAAAAAATAATAGAGTTATTACTATTAGAAAGTTTTAAAAAAGAAGACATAGAGTTTCATATTACAAGACTATCTGATTACTACATTTTATCTACACCTACAACAGAGATAATAAAACATATTAAACTGGAAGATAGACTTATTAAAACTGATTCTAACTTAGAATATAATTTTGAAAAAAATTTAGGTGCTGGATTTTCAGAAGTTAGTATCACTATTAGAAATATAGAAAATCCATTACTTATAATAACAGGCATTTTATCTTTTCTAAATATAAATATACTTACAGCATACAGTTTTGAAAGGAGAGATGGAATATATCTTATAGAACTCCAGATATCAACATCAAGTTTAGAAGCTATAGATGAAACAAGATTTGAAAAATTTATAAACTTACTTTCAAAAGTTCTAAAAGGAGAAGAAAACTTTAATAATTTAGTAATAAAAAGAGAAAAAGGATTTAAAGCATCAACCGTACCGCCACCTATTTTTGTAAAGATAGATAATGAAATGTCTGAAAACTATACTATTTTTGACATTTCAGCAGAAGATAGAATTGGTTTATTATTTGATATAATTAATATTTTTGCAAAATTTAATATATACGTTCATATGGTTAAAGCTTCTACACAAGGTTTAAGAGTTAGAGATGCTTTTTATGTAAGAACAAAAGATAAGCAAAAAATTTACGATGAAAATTTATTAAACAGTATAAAAGAAGAAATTTTAAATATAATTAAACCAGCTTAAGGATATTATAAAAAATAAAGGTAACAATCCAAGCTGTTGTAAAGTTGATAGCTATAGATAAAAACATCCATTTGTAACTGTTAAGCTCTTGTTTTATAGCAAAAACAGTAGCAAGACAAGGTGTATACAAAAGTAAAAATACTAAAAATGAAAATGCTTGTTCTTTTGTAAAACTATCTCTTATATATTTTGCTAAATTACCATTTCCTCCTTCTTCATTTTCATTTATAAAACCAA
>JBBIPN010000136.1:0-1279 GCA_037442825.1 Sulfurihydrogenibium sp.
AGAAGTAAAGGAAGCTTTAAAAGAATCTGGTATAAAAGAAGGTTTATGTTTAATATCTTCTATGCATCTTACTGCATCTGTTATAATTCAAGATGATGAAGAAGGTTTACATGAAGATATATGGCAATGGCTTGAGGAATTAGCTCCATTTAAGAGAGATTATAAGCATCATCAAACAGGGGAAGATAATGGTGATGCCCATTTAAAAAATCTATTAACACATTTACAGGTAGTTGTTCCAGTTACAAATGGAAAGTTAGATTTAGGTCCTTGGCAAGAGATTTTTTATTTAGAGTTTGATGGTAAAAGGTCAAAAAGAGTAGTAATAAAGATTATAGGAGTTTGATATATGAGTTTAAGAGAATTGATAAAAGAAAGAGTTCTTGTTATAGATGGTGCAATGGGAACAATGATCCAATCTATGATTATTCCTATGGATGTATGGGATGGAAAAGTTGGCTGTAATGAAATTTTAAATATAAATGCACCAGAAATTATTAAAAGTATTCATATAAAGTATGCTGAAGCTGGAGCAGATTTAATAAAGACAAATACATTTGGTTCTTTACCTTGGGTATTAGAAGAGTATGGTATCTCTCATCTTGCGTACGATACAGCAAAAGCAGGAGCAGAGTTAGTAAAACAAGTTTGTCAACAATACTCAACAGCAGAAAAACCAAGATTTGTAGCTGGTTCTCTTGGCCCTGGAACCAAACTACCTTCTTTAGGTCATATTGATTACGATACTATGTATGAAGGTTATAAAATCGCTGCTTATGGTCTTATAGATGGTGGTGTAGATATATTTTTGATAGAAACATGTCAAGATCCATTACAGATAAAAGCAGCTATCCATGCAGTTTCAGATGCCTCAAAAGAAAAAGGTGTAGACATTCCTATAATGGTATCTGCAACAATAGAACTTTCTGGAACTATGTTGATTGGAACAGATGCTCAAACATTGGCTGCTATAATGGAGCCTTTTGATATCCTTACACTTGGATTTAACTGTGGAACTGGTCCAGATCAAGTAAAACAGCATATAAAAAAGCTTTCTGAGATATGGTCAGGATATATCTCTATACATGCAAACGCTGGTCTTCCTGAAAATAGAGGTGGTCAGACATACTATCCTATGAATGCTAAAGAGTTTGCTGAAAAAGAGTCAGAATTTCTGAACTTTCCTGGGGTAGCAATCGTTGGTGGTTGCTGTGGAACTACACCTATACATATAAAAGCACTTTATGAAATAGTAAAAGGTAAAAAGCCAATCCAACCT
>JBBIPN010000137.1:0-3432 GCA_037442825.1 Sulfurihydrogenibium sp.
CCCTGCCATCAAAGTATATTTCAACTTTTTCTCCTTTTTTAATTTCATACAGTTTGTTTTCATTAGGAAAGTTAACTTCAATCACTCCTTCAATCACCGATAAAATTGCAGAATCATCCTTTCTCTCTAATTCAAACTCTGTTCCACGAACACCGAATACCGCGTGGGGAACTATCGTCCGACCACATTCACTAGGCTTTGGGTCTGTGCTCTCTAACACTTTGCACATCCATATTTTTAATTCTTTATATTTTTCGGCCATCTCATTTCCTATCTTTTTTTTATAATCTTCAACCTTTTCTACTGCTATATGAATCTTACCCTTTATCAATTCCCAGATCTGATCTGCAGGTGTTTCCTCTTTCATTTTGTAAATTGACCAGGGACCAATATATGTTTCTCCTCTCCCATCTAACATCTTTACAACTGCCGTCCCATCAAATGTCCAGATTTTATCTCCAGGTTCAAGAAATCCATATTCAGGCGTTACCTTTTCACCATTTGCCTTGAATATCTCTACCCTCCCTGTATAATCAAAAACTACTCCTTTTATTTTCTTATTACCAATTTCGTTCTGGAGTCTGGCATAGATGTTGTCAAGCTTGGCTTTTAGTACTTCCCATGCCCTTAGGATTTCTTCATTCCTTCTCAGATTTTCTCTTGCTTTTTGAAGTGCTTCAGTTGCTATCATCTCAGCTTCCGTATTACCCTTTTGTCTTGCAAGGTCAATAATCCTATGGGCATTGGAAATAGTTTCTTGGTTTTTTGCTATCTCGCTTTTGACTTCTCTTATTTTCTCTAAAACCTGTTCCCTCTTAAAATGGATGCTCATAAAGAGAAGACTCTCATCTTCAGCAGAGGCAAAATTTGATAAAACTAAAAGCAATATAACAGCAAAAAATAAAACTTTGAATTTCATAACTAACCTCCTACCTTATACTTCTCTAATTCCATTTCAGCTTTTTTAACTTCTTCTTCTAAATTTTCAACTTTATTGCGCCGTTCTTGGATTTGAGAAAGAAGCTCCTTTGCCTCTTTTGTCAAATCATCTTCTTCCTTTTTAAGTTCTTTTTTGATTTTCGGGCTTTTTGTTTTTTTGATCTTCTCTTTTATTTCTGTAATCTTTTTATCTACTTCTTTTTTCTTTTCCTGTAGAGCTTGGATGTTTTTATAAGTTTCTTCAACGTGTGGAATAAGAACCTGCATCTTAGAGGTAATCTGTGTTAGCAATAAATACTGTGGGTCTTTTTCTATATATGCCCGCACTTCTGGTATGTTAAATTTCAAATCTTTTGGACAGGAAGATACTTGAGTGTCAAACCCATAACCAGCTGTAGTTCTGAGATTTTCAATATCTGTTTGCAGGTTTTTTGATATTTCAAATTTACCTTCTAATGCAAGCTTTGCAGCTTTTACAGAGTTATAAGCAACGCAGTATGCCTGCTCAAGAGCTTTTCTGTACTGTTCTTTTTGAGCTTGTGTCATGGGTGGTGGGGAAGTTTTTATATTTTTGGCAATTTTTTTTATCTCTTCTCTAAATCTTAAATCTTCTTTTATTTTTTCTTCTTGAAGTTGTTTTTCATAGGTCTTCCTTTCTTCTTCAGCTTTCTCTTGTGTTTCTATGATCTTTTCATTTAGTATTTTCTGTATTTCTGGATTGTTTATATCATCTTTTGTAGGTTGTTGATATGATGGTGCTTTAGGTTTAGATGTCCTTTCTGAATCACCTTCACATACACATCTTGTCATTCTTTGCCACCTGAAATCATAGGGTAAAGCATTTTTCCTCGCACTTTCACACTGTTCATAAGTAGCAAAATTTACTTTTCTTGGAGAATGATAACATGCCCTTTCAGCACCTCTTACATTATTACAAAGCCATCTATAATATTCTGATACATCAACATAACATTGAGCTAAAGCTTTTGATAAAAATAAAGGATTTAACAAAATAAATAGTAATATTCTGATTAGTTTCATAATCTAATCCTCCTTGTAAATAAATCGTAATTCTTTTGAAAATTTAAAATCGTCTATATTAAGTTTTTTTAATTTATTAAAAGAATTATTAAGGACTTTATCAAAATTTTCATCCCCTGGGGCTCTATCTGATTTCCTATATTCTCTTATAATTATAAAATTAGGTTTCGCATCTATACGTATTTCACCTTTAAATAAATAAAAATCTATCGCATAGTAAGGAAAATCTGAGGAAGGCAGAAGAATAATAATCACATGCCTAATCTCAAAAAATCTACCATCCCAAACAACTTCAAACCAAGGAAATTTATTTAAACTTTCTTTAAGTGCTAATATTGTTAAATATGCATTTTCCGTAGCTTTATCTTTATATTTTAAATATGCTTCTTTCATAGCTTTTTCTTTTTCTAACATATACCCATATTCATATTCAATAATATTTCTATTCCACACTTTACCATTAGATTGTACATTGAATTTTGGATAAAAATATGAAATAGGTCCGAAATTATACACTTTAGATCGTATTATATAAAATCTTTGTTGTGGTATTTCTTTATCTAATATAAATGAAACATTTGATAAATCTACTTTATCACCACAGAATCTACCAAAGGAAGAAACTGTACATGGTTTTAATCCTGGTGCCAATGATGGATAAAACCAGACCCCCTTTACCATTTTTTCTTTTATTTCATTAAGTTTTCCATTATTTACTGATGCTTTTACAAGTAGATCTGCTGCTTTCGTCTGTTCTTCTAAAGGAGCATTTCTATTTTTTAAAAAGTCAAAATATTTAGTATAATTCTCATAAGCTTTATCATAATAATCAAGCTTATCATATATGAGCCCAAGATTATAATAAACATCTAACCATTCAGGAGATAATTCTTTTGCTATTTCAAAGTATTTAGCAACTTCTTTTAAATCTTCTCTTTTTGTGGCAACGTTTAATTTCTCAATAGCTCTATCAAAATAAATCTGTGGATCGATATCTTTTGCTTCAAAGAGTTTTGCTTCGGATTTACCAGCAAGGGCAAGCCTTACGATATCTGGTCTATAAAATGCCTCAAGATAGTTTTCTATACTATAGACATTATTCCCAATCCTGACGTTGAGATGTTTATCACCATTTGGTGAGGCATTGTAGTAGCCTTCTGGTGTGATTACAACCCATTCACCATCTTTAAAACCTATAGACTGGACAATCTCTTTGCCTGTTTTTATATCCCATAATCTGACTGTGACATCATCACTTCCAGATAATACATACCTGCCATCAGGTGAAAAGTCGACTGAATTAACCTTGTCTGTATGTCCTTTAAATGTCCTAATATCCCTGCCTGTTTGTATATCCCAGAGCTTGACTGTATTATCCCAACTTCCAGATAATGCATACCTGCCATCAGGAGAAAAGGCAACTGAGTTAACATCATCTGTATGCCCCAACTG